>MEWF01000019.1:14282-31130 GCA_001773255.1 candidate division WWE3 bacterium RIFOXYC2_FULL_42_13 | reverse complement strand
CCAGGATTTTGATGTCAAAGGATTTGAGGTTTCCGAGATAGGACTTCCTCCGATAAGCAACGAGTTTGAAGAGGAGTTCAAAGTCAACATGCTCGTGAACTATATGCTGGATACCGAACCCGATATAATCTTTAGCCAGATGAACCTGCTAAATCTAATGCCCCTGCCGGTAGTAGTAAAGAGTAATAAAAGCTTGGTTTACGTGGGTGCCGCTTCTATACTCGTTATTGCAGGGGTTCTTTCCTTCTTCCTCTTCTTTAATACAGGAGGCAAAGGTGATAATTCCCAGGTTGCGTCGGCAGGCGATCAGAATGTGTTGAGTGAGCAGACTTCCCAGAACGAACCCCAACCCGCACAGCCGACTCCGGCGCTTAATAAGGCCGATTTGAAGATAATGGTATGGAACGGATCTGGCGTGGACGGTTTAGCTGCGGGTACAAAGTCACTTTTGGAGGAAAAAGGTTACAAGGTTGTGGATATAGACACTGCCCGCGAAGTCCGCCAGGCCTCGCTTTTGAGGTTTAAAAAGGACAAGATGGCGTACAAAGATCTTATTCAGGGAGATATGAAAGAGGTATTTCCTGAGGTTGTTGTAGAGGATACCCTGGCCGAAGCAGAAGAATACGATTTGCTTATTATAGCGGGAACTACGGCGGAACTATAACGGCGCTAAGACAATTCTTGCCCAAACTCCGAAATTAGTGTAGTATTCCAATGTTTTCTATGGATAAATACGCGATAATTAAAATAGGCTCAGCCCAATATAAGGTACACGAAGGGGACACCCTGACTGTAGACAACCAGAACGGTAAAGTAGACGCCGAAGTGCTTCTTTTTTCGGACGGAAAAGAGACTATTTTGGGCGACCCGACGGTAAAAGGTGCTCACGTGTCACTTAAGATAACGGGGGCAAAAAGAGGCGAGAAACTTCGTGTTTCCAGATTTAAATCTAAATCCAGATACAGAAAAGTAAGGGGCTACAGGGACACTCTTTCCGAGCTTTTAGTAGAAAAGATCGGGATGGGCGGAAAAGAAGCCGCTGAAGAGAAGAAAACCGTTGCTGAAACCTCTACAAAACCCGAAGTTGTTAAGAGCGAAACAAAAAGTAAAGTAAAAGCTGAAAAACCCGCTAAAACAACTTCGAAGAAGGTTGTAAAGACAACTACCAAACCTAAAAAAGTTACCAAAAAGGAGACTAAGTAATATATGGCGCATAAAAAAGCAGGCGGATCAAAAGCAAGACAGGGCGGAAATGTAGCAGGCAAAAGGCTTGGTGTTAAAGTATTCGGCGGTTCGTTGGTAAAAGCCGGTGGGATAATCATTAGACAGCGTGGGAGAACTTTCGCTTCGGGTAAAAATACCGACATGGCAAAGGATTTTTCGATTTTCAGTAAGGTAAACGGAATTGTAAAGTTTTCGTGGCTCACAAAAAAGAAAAAGAAGATCGAAGTCGTAAAATCAGAGTGATTACCTCATTTTCCACCATTTAGCAGTCTGATATTATCGATCGGATAGAATACCGCCAGAGCTCTTCCTATAATTGTCTCCTTTTGGATCGGTCCCCAATATCTTGAGTCCGTGCTTTCGGCCCTGTTGTCCCCCATTACTATGTAGTAATCTGCCGCGATTTTGTAATCCTCGCCTTCCAATAAGATATCTCCTTCTTTTGTCACAATATTACCTGCCAGGTAAGGTTCTTCAAGTTTTTTGCCGTTTATAAATACAAATCCGTTCTGTATTTTAATTATCTCACCGGGCAGACCGACAACACGCTTTATAAGCAGGTCGGACTTAGTTTTCGGATGCCAGAATATTATTACCTCACCGCGTTTGATAGGGTCAAATTTTATGGACAATTTTTCCGCAATGATCTGTTCCTTGTCCAGCAAATATGGGTGCATCGAGCTGCCCGATACCTCAAGGAACTGGCCCACGAGTATGTAGACGAGGAGAAAGACCGTTGTCCCTATTAGTAATAGTTCTATAAGGTCGATAAAAGTATTTTTAATACTAAACTTGCGCGCCATAGAGAAATTTTATAACAGTAACAGTCAAATAACTAGGACGTAAAGGAAAATTGCTGTAAAATAGGGGCGCACGGGTCCGTGGCTCAGTGGTTAGAGCGCTCGGTTCACATCCGAGAGGTCCCTGGTTCGATCCCAGGCGGGCCCACCATATGTTAGTATTTAGACATGAAATTTGGTGAGTTACATCAGGAAACACAGGACTTAGCAACTCAAGCGATAGAATCAAGTAATCTTTTAGATCCTCCATGGAAATCATCACCAGAAGAACCATACGGTATAAGACGGTTTAATCCCATTAGATCTGAGGATACCCAGAGATACAAAGACATGGATAGACACCCTGAAGTTTTAAAGTGGATGTTACCTCCGGAGGTCTTAAGTAACGAAGACCTGGACTCTCTTATTAGAACTGACGAGTCGGTTGTTGAGGATCACAGAGCAGTGTGGGCAATTGTCGATGAAAGAAATGAAGCCCTTGGATGGATTCAATTTTATCCTGATGAGATTTTAACTAAAGAAAAAAGAAAAGAGCTGGGTATACCAGAAAACGCTCTTATTCTGGAAACCAGCTACTGTAAGTTATTCAATGAATGGCCTAAGTACAGTCGTTTTATTAAAGATAGGGATAATTTAGACACAGTTACTAATTATGGTATTGCAAGTAGTGGCCTTAAACAATCGCTTATAAAATTAAAACAGATGGAAAGCGTGCTTTCCGAAAATCTAAAAATTGAACCAAGGCCACTTTTTATAACAGGGTATACAGATCTTCAAAATATTGCGTCTGAAAGTGCTTTAATTAAGAACAACTTTCAGAAAGTCGGAACCGTTGATTATGAAGGTGAAATTAATAATGCTTGGATCGTAAAGGCTTAACCGATTACCTATTGAAACACGCAAATTTATTCTCCGGAATTCTATGTTAATATCCAACACACGTTAATTATTTATTATTGACTATCCTATTTTTTTAGCAAAGAATTACTAAAGACTAAAAATATGAACAGCAAAGAACCATCGAATTTTAATAACTCAGATAAAGATCCTGGCGGTCAGCCATCGGGTTTTTCAGACCACATTTCAATGCCCGACATAGACAACATGGAGTTTTATAGAACTCCTTCTATGGTGAACAAAAATTCCAAGGCTTGGCACGAAAAAGAGATTCCGATAAGAATAAATTCGTACAACAGACCTGAAGGTATAGAAATAAATATTGAGTCTAAACTGATAAACGAACATAAGCTGATGAAATATCCTAACGGTATTTGGCAGAATTATCCTGAAGACAACAAGGCTAAACTACTGGATAACATCGCTTATATTTTTACGGCACATCTGCCGATGTTATTAAAGGGCAATATCAGGCTTGAATATAACACCGGATATCCTCAGTGTTTTTCCTGGTCGCAGCAGTCGTTTATGAGACACCTTCCTCTTTATTGGTATTACTACAAGAAACGTGGAATGAGTGTGATGCCGATGCTTAAAACGTTGCTTAATTCCAGGGCTTATTTCAGCGACACCACGGATTTTCCACCTGAATTTCCTATCAGTGTTGATGAAAATGTCATACTTCCTTTTACATTCGGTAAAGACAGCTTTTTAACTTACCACATCTGCAAAGAATTGAAACTCAACACGATATTGGTTTTCTTCAACGACCCGACTTTCTGGGGATACGAAGGAGTCCACAAAAAAATCTTATTCGATGAGTTCCTTAAAAAGAATAAGCACGACTTGTATTTTTTGGAAAACCCTATGGAAGGCTTAAGAGATAACGGAGACGGCTGGTTCGGGTGGGAGTTAAGTCTGACGTCTTGGGCGTTAATGTGCTTGCCTCTAGCTTACAAATACAAGGCCGGATACATTTTGTTCAGCAACGAGAAAAGCGTCAATGCTTTTTACTACGATGACCAGGGATTTAAAGTAGTCCCTGAATATGAACAGGCTTATCAGGCGACGGAAGAAATGTCGTTACTTACCCAAGCCATGTCCGAAGGCGAGTTATACACTTCGACATTTTTACAGGGGTTAAACGATTTGGCTATCGTGGCGGTGCTGAACGAAAATTATGCTAAGGAAACTTTTCCATACTTAATGTCGTGCTGGGACGGAAGTGAAGAGAAACGCTGGTGCGGGAAGTGCACAAAGTGCGCGAGACTTTATCTGTACCTGTCGGCTATGGGCGTAAATCCCGTGGAGCAGGCAGGTTTTGAAGATGATATGTTCAGTGAGGATAAGATCGATCTATACAATGCATTCGGTGAAAAAGCTTCGGGACTCGGTTGGGACTCGTTCGGCCTAAACAAAGACGAGCAGGAATTGTCTTTTTACATTTGTGCTAAGCTCGGAAATCAGGCCCCCCTTGTGCAGATATTCAAAAATTCAGAAGCTTATCTGAGGGTGGAACAAAACCTTCCCGCAATGGTAGATGAATATTTAGGACTGCATGAAGAACACACATCCCCTTTAATTTGGAGGGCGCAGATAAACGATATATATAAAAGAGCACTTGAGAAGGTTAGAAACAGAGTGCTTAATTTATAAACTCATCATACAGAAGATCCCAAAGTTCCGTGTAGCCCCCGTCGTATCCGAGCGCCCAAATTCCCACGCCCATCAAGCCGTTATTTTTAACGAGTTTGTATTTAACGGCGAGCGATCTCTGATTTTCAAAAAAAACCTGCCTTTGTTGTCCGGTCTCTGCGCTGATGTAACTAAAATAGGGCACCTGTCCCAAATCGTCCCACATAACTTTGGGTTTGATATCAATAAGCACGTCCATAATAGCTTCGTATGATTGGGATTGAGAAAACCCGATGTTGTCATTTCCATCTATTCTTTCCGCGTATTTTTCATCTTCGCCGACGATCCAGTTGTAGCCGTAATAGGGGACACCAAGCAGAAGTTTATTTGGGGGCACTATAGCCAGATAGTCCTTCAACATTGTTTCTATGTCGTACTCGGAATGGATACCTTTACCGCCGATCGGTGCGACCGGTCCGGCTGTGTCGGATGTAGGTCTGTGAAAATCGTACCCCATTATAAAAATACCGTCACTGTTTTTGGCGAGATCCCCGAGATCAGAGCTCACCCGTTCTTTAACAGTTGAATCTGCAAAAGCTGAGACGACCACATTTGAGTTTCCGTATTTTTTGTCCAGCTCCTGATTCACGTATTTCGTAAGTTCCGAAAATTTTACGGCCATTTCTTTTCCTGTGTATTCGGCGTATTCGAAATTTAAGTTGACGTCGGTGATACCTTTTTCATCTAGCTCGGTATAAACATTTTTTAGCAAAGTGTCCCAGCATTCGCGGCAATTTAAAAACGCATCGTTGTCCTCGTCACTATGGGCGACAACCGTAAGGGCAAAGTTTACCCCGAACTTTTTGCTGGCCTGAATAAGTTGTGTGACTTTCTCATTTTCCTTCCAATTTCTGTACCCGGGCTCGGCAACCCATATTCCATCTTCGTCTTCCATGGTTTTTACAAAATCTCCCCTGCCGTTTATATAGATTCCGAAGTAGGCAACATCAGTTAACCTGTCCAATTCTAAAAACTCCATATTCTCCAGATTCCAGTAGGGAAGGTAGCCGTATATACGATACGCGGGTTTTTTGCGCTCCTTAAAAAGTGAAAGAATGTCGAATGAGCTCGAATACGGTGTCAGAGGGTGGTTTTTATAATCCAATTTACTTATATATAAGCTGAACCCGCCCAAAATTGTAACAACAAGAAATAGTACTAAGATTGTTTTGATCTCCGCTCTCACCCAGTAATTTTAAGCATAATTCTCCAATAAATACAGCCGTTGTTTTCGTTATAGGGATCTATAAATGATAGAATTGCTTTGTGGTTATTATAAATATCCGAAGATACAGATTCCGGACCATTCTGCTGTTTTTTGTTTTGAGCACGGTTTTAGTTTCGGCTCTTGTCTTTTTCAAAGAATTTAAAGATTATCAGGCAGAAAAAAATGTGATAGAAGCGGAACAGCGTCAAATTTATTTGGATCGATTAAGTTCGACGGAAATTTCCGGAGACTGCTCCGAGGTACAGGAAGTCGAATATTATACATACTCCGGCAACGACCCTCTTTGGAACGAAAATAATAAGTTCGGCATTTACATTTATGCGGAAGTGGACGAATTCTTTGACCGTGCTGAGGAGCTTGTTAATTCGGGCAAGGGCGATTGGGGTTATGTACTAATCCCTTACAACGTAAAGGATAAAAGTTTCGAAAAATGGAATAACGTTTTCAAAAAGCTGAATGATAAACACTTAATCCCCGTCTTTCAACTCCACGATGTAGATCCGGATGACTACAAGGATCAAACCGAAGAGGCCGCCGCATTTTTAAATAGATTCATTTGGCCCATAAGATACCGTTACATCAGTGTCTATAACGAACCGAACGACCGGAAATTCTGGTATGGAAAGATAGACCCAGAGGAGTATGCAAAGATCTTGGATTATACGATCGGTGTTTTCAAAGAAGAAAACCCTGATTTTTTCATGATGAACGGTGCATTTAATGTCACAGCCCCGTCCGATGATAACCACATGGATTCGCTGGAGTATATGCGACGTATGGAGGTCGCGGAACCCGGCATCTTCAAAAAACTCGACGGCTGGGCTTCGCATTCGTACCCTCAGCCGAACTTTTCCGGCGATCCCTACAATGAAGGCAGATGGAGTATAAAGGCCTACGAAACCGAGCTCAGCTATCTTAAGAAAGTGCTTAAGATTGGGAAAGACCTGCCGGTGTTCCTTACCGAAACAGGATGGGCTCATGCAGAGGGTGCAGACTACAACAGCAGTTACCTGCCTGTTGACACCGTTTCGGAATATTTTGAAAAAGCGTACGAAGATGTCTGGCTTAAAGACAAGAGGATCAGAGCAGTTATGCCTTTCACAATAAAGTACGATCCGCCTTTTGATCATTTCTCGTGGCTGAACGCCGACAATGTACCCTACAAACATTTTGATGTGATAAGAGACATGAAAAAGGAGACAGGAAAGCCTCCCGTACTTGTTGTGAATAAAATTAAGGTCGGGGGCTGTGCACAATGAATCTTTCGGTAACGCATAAAAAAATAGCGGCCAACACAATTTATCAATTGATAGGAAAAGTAATAAGCCTATCCATAACAGTTTTGGCGACTGTAATTGTAACGAGAACCTACGGAAGGGAAATTTACGGTCAGTTTAGTTTAATGCAGACTTGGCCGGCTCTCTTTTTCGTGATAGTAGATTTCGGTATGAACGCCATCGCTACCCGCGAGATCTCAAAGGATTGGAGCAAGGCGGGTAAATACTTCGGAAATATATTGCTTATAAGAATAATATTTTCGCTCATCCTGATGGCAGTATTATTTGTAGCTTCGGAATTTTTTCCCTACTCTCAGGCCCTTAAAACGGGAATTACCCTAAGTTTGCTACTTATACTTACGCAGGCGCTGTTTACTTCCACCAACATTATATTTCAGGCTAAATTAAGATATGACCTCTCGACGATAGGATATTTGGCGGGTTACGCGCTTATTTTAGTGCTGATTTTTATGTTATCCCGGGCAAAAGTCGACGTAATGTGGATCAGTTTCAGTTATGTTATCGGGGGTTTCGTCACTTTTGTCGTGAACTATTTCTTTGTCCGGTCTTTAGGTGTAAGGCCCGAGTTTGTGTTGGACAGGCAAGTTTGGGCTTATTTGTTATCAAACTCGCTTCCTTTAGGACTGATGTTTGTTTTTAGTCAGATAAACTTCAAGGCCGATTCGCTGTTATTATCTGTGCTTCCGGTGCCTTCTTTTTTAAACGTATCGAATAACGAAGCAGTCGGGTTATACGCCTTACCCTACAAAATTTTTGAAGTAGCGCTGGTGATGCCCACATTTTTCATGAATTCCGTCTACCCCGTGATGGTGGTTCACATGTCCGAAAGCAAAGAAAAACTGAGAAAAACATTAATGCAATCCTTGAAGTTTTTAGTCGCGGCTGCGCTGGTCTTCTCTGCGGTAGGTTATATATTTTCTCCTTTGGCGATCAACATCTTGGGCGGTGCGGAGTTTGAAGCGTCTATACCGGTTCTGAGAATACTGCTACTGGGTCTTGTTCTGTATAGCGTTACACAGCCTTTGGCGTGGGTCGTTGTAACGATGGGGTATCAGAAATATCTTCCGGGGATTTATCTAGTCAGCGGTGTCTTTAACCTGATAATGAACCTGGTTTTCATACCGGTTTATTCTTTTTATATGTCGGCCGTGATAACGCACTTGTCCGAGCTTTTGATCCTCATTCTTTTACTAGTTACTGTCAGGAAGATATGGCGTAAGGCCTATGCTGCTTAAATACCTTTTTTATATACTTTTGGGTACTCTGTCGCTCGGGCAGTTGGTAAAGGCGGGGGATTACTATTTATTCGATCTGGCGGCAGTAGTTTTTTCTTTTTACGGTATTGTATTTTTTTTATTCAAGAGAAATTTAAAAATCCCACAATACTCGGTTCTTTTCTTCGTTTTTTCATTATTGGCAGGGACGTCTTTACTATTAAATTTTTACCGTTACGGCAGCAATGAAGGAATGACGTCGGCCTTTTATTTAATAAGGTACGTGGTGTATCTTTTATCGGGGTTGGTGGTTTCTAACATGCTGAGTTCTAAAATTATGGCTCGGGAGCAGTTGGAAAAGTACCTGATCTTTTCAGCCCTTTTTTTATGCGGGGCAGGTTTAGTTCAGTTGCTGGTGTTGCCTGATTTTAGCGTATTAGACCCCTCATTTGGTTGGGACCCCCATAAGAATAGAGTAGCGTCGACTTTTTTCGACCCCAACTTTCTTGGAGCCTATCTGGTCACCGTGTTCTCGGTTATTTTAGGAAGCATCGCCGGGGGAAAAAGAGGGAAATTCAGATTAATTTCAGCTGTGGTCATTCTGATTTTCATATTTCTTACATTCTCAAGAAGTGCTTGGGCGATGCTAGCCGTTGTGCTATTTATATTCGGACTATTTAAACTGCGAAAATTCTTATTTCTAGGTTTGTTCTTAGCATTTTTAGCTTACTTTTTGGTACCGAGGGTGCAGATCAGGCTGTCAGGAATTACCGATCCCGCAGACTCCGCCAGATATAGACTGGTTTCGTGGAAAAACGCGCTACAGATATCACGGGATAATTTGTTAACAGGAGTAGGATTTAACGCTTATAGATACGTTCAAAGAGACTACAATTTTCTTACCGTGGATAATATTTCTTCACGCTCGGGCGCCGGTACCGACTCCAGTCTTTTATTTGTTCTCGCTACAACAGGAATATTCGGAGCTTTAACATTTGCCGCCGCCCTCGCGTTCCCATTTCTCGACAACGCCGTCTCTAGAAGAAAGTATCGGCTGGTTATAGTGAGTTTAGTACCCGCGCTGATGCTGGAGTCCCTTTTTATAAATTCTTTATTTTACCCGCAGATTATGTTCGTTCTCTACACTGTCATTTTTAGCTCGTCTCCTGATATTTGACCTTTATAATTTCTTCATTCTTGTTTCCGGCCTCATCGGTTGCTTCTATCTTTATTTCGACATCCCCGGATTTCACTCCCAAAATGTACTCAAAGGTCAGGTCGGGTTTTTGAATTACCATTCTGTCATTTATTTTTAAAGTAGCCTTTTCGTTGATTGTTCCCGTGATGGTGATTCTTTTGTCGAGGTTTTTAACTGTAGACCCGTCCTTTGGAGATTCTACCTCGATCTTGGGCTGTTCTGTGTCCAGTACTATTGTAAAAGTTTCACCGGGTTCGCTTTCTTCATTTTTCGCGTTGACGGCTTTCACGAAAACGGTGTTTCTCCCTTTTATAAGTTCTATGGAAATAAAGTTAAATATTCCGTCGGCACCCGTAGTGGTCTGGGCAACTTCAGGACCGTTCACGAAAAGCTTAATCGTCTCACCCTCGTTAGCGTAGCCTGCTAAATTGATCTTTGTATCTTTAGTCGCTGTCGGCACATTTGTAAGAGTTGGGGGCCTTATTCTTACCGTTACAGCTTCTTCGGTATCATTCCTATTTTTTGACAACAATCCAAATGCCGAACCGAAAGTTGGGGCAAACACGAACAAAGCCAGAATAACGAACACGACCAGGCCGATAATCCCCAGCATTGTGCGGATAAACTTCTTTGAAAGTTCCTCCTCGCTCTGACCGTATTGTTTACTTCTGTACCTTCTTGTAGCCATTTTAATTAAATTATTTCCTCTTTTATAAAGGTTTTAAGTTCGTCTTTCAAATCGTCTCTTTGCATCGCGAATTTGAGAGTTGTTTTTAAATATCTAAGGGGGTCACCGGTCGTGAGCCACTCTCCTTCGATCGGTTGCGCGATGACGGTTTTTCCCGCGTCTACGAGACCGTTAAGGATGTCTATAAGCCAAAGTTCGCCGTCTTTGCCTGTTGCAGTGGTAACCGCAGCCTCGATCACGTCGTAGGAAAAGACAAAACGTCCGAACTGCACTTTATTTGAGGGGGCCTGATCTTTTGGAAGCTTCTCATAACCTCTTTCCATCGTGTATTTATAGGGAGCATTTTCCTTGTATTTTATTGCACCGTACCTGTCGACTTCCGACCAGGGAACTTCCTGGACGGCTAATACGGCCGCGGGATGCTGTTCGTGGTAAACATCTATGAGCTGTTTGGTGACCGGCACGTCTGAAAGTGTCAAATCGTCTCCGAACATGTAGACAAAAGCCTCGTCGTTATCAATTAATTCTTTAACAGTGAGCAGGGGAGAGCCGTTGCCGTAAGGAAGGTGATTTTTCTGTCTGACATAGACGAAGTTTGCCATTTGGGGGATAGACTGTACGATTTCAAGGTATTTGAGTTTACCGTTTTTCTCCAGCTCGTTTTCAAGTTCAGACCTGTTATCGAAGTAATCTTCCATGATGTGATTTCCGGCTCTTGTGACCAATATTATCTCTTCTATGCCCGAATTAACCGCCTCTTCAACAAGATAGTGAATGATGGGTTTGTCTATTATAGGAAGCATTTCTTTAGGTTGATTTTTTGTTGCGGGAAGAAATCTGGTACCGTATCCAGCGGCTGCTATTACGGCTTTTGTTACTTTGGAATACTGCTTCATAGTCACTCAATTTTAGCACAAAAAAAGAGCAGACAATTGATCCTACCGTGTGGTAAGTTGTCTGCTCTACGATTGGCCTATCGCTTGCGTGGTCGAACCATACTCCCGTACACTTGGTTTGACGTCGGTTTCAGGCTTTTAACAATTACAAATCCGCTCAACCAGATAAAAAACCAGAAGATTGGGGCTACACAGAATGCATAAGTACCTTCTACATCTGTGGTAGCTAAGTTTGCAATTGAAAGTGCTACCAAAGGACCGGCAGCGAAAAAGACCAAACCCACAATGAATCTAAACATCGCGCACTCCTTATTTGGAATATTTGATCTATTTGTCCAATTTTGACCCGTTAATTGTACCCCATAGTGTGGTTTTTGTCTAGTTTGAAAATTATGTTCAAATGGAGCCGATAACAGGAGTCGAACCTGTGACCTTTCCCTTACGAAGGGACTGCTCTACCAACTGAGCTATACCGGCAATGTATCAATGATACCATTACGAACTCCTCAAACCTTAGAATTATACTATAGAAAAGGAGCACACCTACCCAATTTGGTTTCTACTACCTACTGTAGTAAGCTTTAAAGTATGAGAAGTCAGTTTATAAAGAAACTAGTTATTTTAACCTCACTGATTACCGCTCTTATATTACCTGTTAATGCTTTTGCTCAAGGTATAATGGGTTCCCCAAGCTTCCCACAAACAGATACTCGGCCGGCAGTTTCCGTAAATGGGCACACCGCCGTTGAAGAAGCGGAAGGAAAAGAAATTTGGAATAAATTGCAGTCCGGACAGCTTGAATGCAATAGCCTTACGGATGATCAGTACACATCGCTTGGGGAGTATTTTATGGGCCAGATGATGGGTTCATCTCACGAAGCAATGAATAATATGATGATTCAAATGATGGGAGAAGAAGGAGAAAAACAGATGCATGTTGCTATGGGAAAAAGATCAAGCGTCTGTGATCCTGACGTCCAAAGTTCTTCAAACGGATTTGTTTTTATGCCGATGATGGGAGGAGGTAGTTATCTGGTGGGTGGGTTGAGTGAAAAAGGTACGGATATTTTTGGAGTTTTAAGTGGTATCTCGATGTTTACTTTTTGGTTGCTTCTCATCCTTGGTGTGGTGGCTTTGGGTCGTCATCTTGCCCGTTCAGGACGAACCGGAGTTGATAAAACCCCTCTACTTATTCTCAAAGAGCGCTACGCCGGTGGAGAAATTGATAAAAAGGAATTTGAAGACAAAAAGAAAGACCTGTTATAGATGCAGCATAAATTGACTAACGGCGGGTTGACTACTAAAATGACCAGTAGTATGAGCAAAAAAGTAGTCACAGGTAAAGTTTTGGGTAATTTGGAATCCGAGATAATGGAAATTATCTGGAGTCAAAGAGGTGACGCTTCAGTCAAATGTGTGGCCGAAATCTTAAGCAAGAAACGTCAAATTGCGTATACAACCGTTATGACAGTCATGGCAAGACTGGCAAATAAGGGTGTGTTGGTAAGACACATGAGTGGAGCGAGCTATTTATATAAACCCAAAGTTACAAAAGATCAGTTCATAGCAAAAGCAGCTCATAGCATTTTTTCGTCCGCTGTCTCTTCTTTGGGGGATGAAGTACTTGCCCATTTTATAAAGGAAATTCAGAGGATAAATCCAAAGAAGCGTCAGGAGCTGTTAAAGATATTAAGCGAGGACAAGACTGACCTTTAAAGTTTTTCTCGAATTATGAAAAGAATTAACTTAAGTTTTTATGTATTACTCTTATCTTCTTTAATTGTAAGTTTTGTATTGACGGCCATTTTATACAAGGTTTCTCCTCTGTTCACATCAAAGAGTTTATTTCTCTGTCAGAAATTCATTTCCGACATAATGGTGGAAATTCCCCGTCCTTTTCCTAACATACTTATGTTAGCCGTTGGAGTAGTTTTAGGAGCCGGGCTTTTATCTTTTTCGGTGCAACTTATTAAGACCCATATTTTTTTAAGAAAATTGCTGGTAAAAAAAATTCCTATATCTCCGGCGATAGTAAAAATTTTAGAAACTTTAAAGCTTACAAACAAAGTAGTTTTAGTTAAGGACGACACCTTGTTCTCTTTTTGCTGCGGAATTTTTTCTCCTTCAATTGTGGTAAGTACCGGTCTTGTGAAGTCTTTGACAACGGAAGAGCTAGAAGCGGTTTTATTGCACGAGCAATCTCATTTGATAAGAAGGGATCCCGCCAAAGTTCTCTTGGGTAAGACGTTTTCCGCAATGTTTTTCTTTCTTCCTATTTTCAGGGAGCTTCATAAAGATGCTGAGGCTGTAAATGAATTATTAGCGGATCAGTGGGCGATCCGCCGTCAGGAAAATTCAAGTTTTCTGCGCAGTGCCCTGAAAAAAATATTGGCGGCGCCCGAAGCGAATTTAGCGGCAGTGTCTAATGCTTCGGGTCCGGATTATTTTGAAATAAGGATTCACAGGCTTGTGGATCCCGAAACAAAGCATAAACTCCGACCTTCATCGGTAAGTTTAGTAACAAGCCTTTTATTTATTTTCGTAAGTTGGTTTTCACTTCAGACGCCGGTCAGTGCTTCCCATACAAACACTATGGACACTAACACCTATTTTCTATGTACACACGATCAGGCTTGCACCGAAGAATGTAAATATAATATTGAACAGCCGACAAAATATATTCCGAGCGACCTATTTTTACCTGAAAAAACATGTGAGAAAGACTAAAGAATTGTAAGATTTCACTTACCCGATATTTTCTTATTGACAAAAACCCGTTCGTTCTACTACACTGAGTAGTAGTTCATTTCGAAAGGAGGTAATTTATGACGGAAACTCAAAAGTCAGACACAAACATAGATAGTAATTCTTCCTCTCAGGAAAACACAGTAGTTGTACGCGTCCCCAAACCTAATTTACAGGTTGTGGTATTGGGACTCATAGCTCTCATCACTCTTTTTCAAACCTTTCAATTGATGCGTATTAGTTCCAAAGCGGGGGCTTTATCGGTAAAATCGGCACCCACCACTACCACGAACAGTGGAACAGATACGGGAACCGACTCAGAAGTACCGGAGTCAATGGTCGGAGGTTGTTAAGTTGGTTTGCAGAACTGAAATATTATGAATTGGAAAAGTGTAGTATCAGGCATCGGTTATAGGGTGGAGAGTAAGAAGGAAGACTCAAATATCCCGTGGACCAAGATAATCTTGGTTGTTTCGGTTTTGGCCACTGTTATCGGAGCTCTTGCTGCAACTAAAACACTTGTAACCGTTAATAAAAATATCGCTGCCGCAGAGGAAGAAGCCCGTCCTGCTAACGTATCGGTAATTAAAATAGTTACTCCGGATTGTCAGGATTGCTTCAGTGTTGATCTGGCCGTTGATGCGTTTAAAAGGCAAAATGTTAAAGTTGAGGAGGAAAAGACCTTAGTTTTTGGCTCTCCCGAAGCTGACGCTTCGGTTAAACAACTTTCTATTAAAAGAATCCCCACTTATATTGTTTCAGGCGAGGTAAATAAAAGTAATCTTGAAGGTTTTGTAAAAAACAATGGAGAGATAACAAACGATACTTTTGTTTTCACCAAAGTCACCCCGGTCTTTATCGATACCGAAAGTAAACAGGAGATCGGTAAGGTAATAGCAACCATATTAACCGACCCGTCCTGTACTCAGTGTGTCGATCCTAAACTGACCCTAGAAGGTTTTAAAAAATCAGGAGTAAAAATAATTGACGAAAGAGAGGTCGTTTGGAATTCTTTCGATGGTAGGAAAATCATAGATCAGTTCAAGATAACAAAGTTGCCAACCTTTATTCTTTCACCTGAGATAGATTTTTATGACAACGTTAAAGCTGGTTGGTCAAACATCGGTACGATCGAGCAGGATAGAACCTATGTGGCAAGAAACTTATTTTTCCCTTACAGAGACCTGGAGGAAAACCGGATTTTAGGACTGGTTGATCTAGTTTACTTAATCGATTCAAGCTGTGGCGATTGTTATAAGGTCAATGTAGTCCAGAAACCTATTCTTGAGCAGGGGTACGGTGTTCGACTTAGGTCTGAACGTACAGTCGATGTTCTGTCAGCGGAAGGTCAGAGTTTGACGAATAGATACGAAATTACTAAGCTTCCTACAATACTTATGTCACCTGACGTGGATGTTTATACGAACCTGCAGAATGTCTGGAAAAGTGTCGGAACTATTGAACAAGACGGTTGGTACATATTTAGAGAGATGCAGCAACTGGGGGGAGCGGTCTATAAAGATTTGACGACCGGCCAGACAGTTGGAAATATCCCTCCTTCGTCGGGACCCGGCGAATCGCAATAATAACTATGAAATCACTATTAACATCATTAAAAATAATTTTCAGGGAAGCGTATTACAGGTATGTGGCGTTCTTTACGATTCTGGGATTTTCTTATCTTTCCTATTGGCTATTTCTTAAAAGTACGACCTTCGAAACTTATCTGATGAATATGAAAAACGGAGATTTTGGACAGTTCAGCGTTTTATACGGCATTACTTATATATCCACAACGATCTTAACCATTATTTTATCGGGGGTAAGTGTGGCTACAGTTTTCTGGCTTTACCGTCATTCCAAGTTAAGCCAGACCAAGAACATAGGCGCAAATTTAGGGGGTCTGTTAGCGGCTATTTTCGGCACAGGATGTCCTGTGTGCGGCGCGTTTTTACTGTCGGCGATCGGTGTGACAGGAGGATTGTCTGTATTTCCTTTACAGGGCTTGGAACTTAAATTCCTAAGCTTAGCGCTTTTGGCCGGTTCTATATTTTACGGAACCCGCAGAGTCCATGAGATGATTCACTGTGATGATTGCAACGACATATTACACGAACATAAAAAGCATGCTATCGGAAAAAAAGGTTTCCGCCACCTTTTTATTATTCCTTTAAGGGACACACTTATTTTTACACTTGCGGGACTGTTCCTTGTGAACCAATTTATAATCGCTCAGGTCTCTGCAGCGTTCGGTATGACTGCCAACAAAGGATTCGTAGCTACACTTTTAGGTATTCAGACCAAATCTACTTACACGATCATCGCCCCTAAAATTAATCCTGACAAAAGGACTACCTCTCTTGCCGAATGGCCTACAATCACGGAAGTTTCGGCCAATCCTAACAGCGGGAACGCACTTGCTGATGCCAAGGTGGTGATGATTGCGACCGGTAAGCCTTTTTACGCTCCCGATGACGTTTCTTTTGACGATCCTATAAATGCTCAAAAGAAATGGGGGGCGTTCGAGAAATCCATAAAGTTGTCGACAGAACAGGAAGCAAGATACCAAAGACTTATCTCAACCATGATGACCTGCAGTTATTGCTGTGGCGGACCTAATAACGTGACAATGAATAAAAACTGCGGTTGTGCCCACGCGAAGGCCGTTAGAGGATTTTACCGTTACATGATTCAGAATTTCGGTGACGAGTATTCTGACGAGCAGTTGGTAGGCGAGTCCCACCGCTGGTATGCCCTGTGGTACCCAAAAGGAATGCTCGAGGATTATTTATTGGCGACCGGCAATGAGGCTGCCTTGCCACACACATCACACGGTGGTGCGGGTCCCGGTGGAAGGCACGGGATTGCAAAATGATCAACCTTGGTGATTATTCTGATTTTTACATATTCTTAGGCGGACTTCTAGTAGTCGGAGGGATTGTTTATTTTTTCTTCCGTAATAAAT
>MEWF01000019.1:13804-14218 GCA_001773255.1 candidate division WWE3 bacterium RIFOXYC2_FULL_42_13 | reverse complement strand
TGTGGAAGTATTGTTTCCTGCAGATTCTAAAGACACTGTATCGTCACCTCTTCTTAAAAAGATTGGCTCGATCCTTTTAGCCATAATTATCGGAGGATTTTTGCTTAACCAATTTTTGATGTGGAAATTGAACTCTTCCGGTTCTTCGGATAAGCCTTTTGACATAAGTATTTCCGTTTTTAAGAAGTGAGGAAAACATGACAACAGAAACTAAAGTTACTTTGGGTATCGCCTTGGGCACGGTTCTACTTCTTGGAGGCGGTGTGTGGTTTCTTGGTACACAAGGTGCTAAAGAGCAGGCCAAATTAAGTCAGCCCTTAATGGGGGAGACCACAGTAGACCAGGGTGAAGCGCATGTTCCTGATGGTACAGCTGTGGAATATAATACAAACCCGCCGACAACAGGTCCCCACT
>MEWF01000019.1:342-13786 GCA_001773255.1 candidate division WWE3 bacterium RIFOXYC2_FULL_42_13 | reverse complement strand
CGGGTATTTACGATAAGCCCGTTCCGGACGGAAACTTGCTTCACAGTATGGAACACGGGGCGGTAATACTTTGGTACAAGGAAGAGGCAGGTGGTTTATCCGTCGAAGAAGTCGAGCAGTTAAAACAAATTTTTAAGTCGGTTCCTGTTAGTAAAAAGATTATGGTTCCAAGGGAAAGTCTCGATGTTCCGGTAGCCCTTACTTCCTGGGGGAAATTACTTAAACTTCAGACGGTAGATGAGATGCAAATTAAAGCCTTTATGGAAACAAATGAAGACAGGGGTCTTGAAAAGGCACCGCTCTAGAGCACAATCCTGTTTTAACTTCCATGTATTTTTATTCTATGCGAGGCCTCGAACCTTAAACTTAAGGAGTTTGGAAAGAATATAAACCGTCCCCCCCCCAATTCGTACTACACATTGTAGTATCATTTGTGTTATATTTAACTGAGATGGGTAAATTAATCGTAAAACCGGACATTCTTAAGAGATCTTTATTAAAAGGAGCCATCGCTCTCTCTATTCTTTTGTCGGTATATTTCGTGATTTTAATCCTTGTTTCGGGGTGGAATTTTACCTGGGTGCAGTTCACGCAGTTCTGGTACTATATAGTAACTTTAGCTTTAGGGTTTGGAGTTCAATTTACCCTTTACAGTTATCTTAAAGATGTTGTGAAAAATCCTTCTACCGGTCAGGTTTTGGCTACAACAGGGGCAACCTCAACTGCAGCTATGATCTCCTGCTGTGCTCACTACCTGACCAATGTCTTACCAATCCTGGGGGTAACAGGGATTATTACTTTTATCGGTCAATACCAGGTTCAATTTTTCTGGGTCGGTCTGTTTTTTAATTTGCTTGGAATACTTTACATAGGAAATAAAGTTTTGAAAGTTTCTGAACGATCATGAAAAAGACTACCGTAATTTTTATCGTAATATTAATAGCAATTTTAGTCATCGCGCTAAGAGATAGTTTTACAATAAACGTAGGCCCAGAAAATACGGACGGAGTTGTCGGAGCAAACGATTCTACAGAAGATATAAGTGGTTTGGAAACAATAGAAAGCAACGAAGGTCCTGTTTCCGTTGCCGTTACGCCGTTGGATTTAGAGACTGCGTCACCTTCCTGGAGTTTTGACGTAACTTTAAATACTCATTCGGAGGAGATCGGTGAAGATCTGGTTGCCGTGTCCGAACTCTTAGACGATGCGGGAAAAATATATAAACCAACATCATGGGAAGGGTCGCCTCCCGGAGGACATCATCGCAGCGGAATTTTAAAATTTAACAGCATTTCGCCAAGGCCCGAGTCTTTGGAGTTAAAGATAAATAATGTCGGCGGAATTTCAGTAAGGAGTTTTAAATGGGATCTTTGAATCTTACAAAAACTAAAATTTTAGTGATCTGTTTAGTTGTTTTCGCGGTAGCTGTGGCTGCTGTCACGGTTTTCAGAGTTCCTTTTGGAAACGTTTTATTTTTTGGAGTATTTCTGGCATGCCCTTTAATGCATGTATTTATGATGAATGGTCACGGCGGCCATGATCAGGAAGGAAAGGAGCGGGTAGGACAAACAGACAAGTCTTGCCACTAAATAATTTTATGAAAGAGAAACGGGTTCTAATAATAGGTTCCATAATTACAATTGCCTTGCTCACAGTGCCTACCTTTTTGCTCAATGGCAATAACGGTCAGAGTTCCCCCAAAGGTCAGAGCGAGATCGCGACGCTCGATGAGTTGGTCGGTAAGCCGGCACCCGACTTTACATTGGAAAGCTACAACGGTGAAACCACAACTCTAAGCAGTCTTAAAGGCAAAAACGTAGTCCTCTTTTTTAATGAAGGCTTAATGTGCTACCCGGCCTGTTGGGACCAGATAGCGGCATTCGGTAAGGACACCGAATTTACGGCTAAAAACACGGTGGTATTAACTATTGTGACTGATCCCAAAAAGGACTGGAAAGGTGCGGTGGAGAAAATGCCTGATCTTGCCAAGGCGACTGTTCTTCTTGATACCAATAGAAAAGTTTCCGTTGCTTATAAAATGCTTTCCCTTCCGTCTTCAATGCACAGAGGCCAGACTCCGGGACATACTTATGTGGTAATCGATAAGGAAGGAATTGTCAGATATGTTAGGGATGACGTTCAGATGGCGATCAGGAATCAGGAGTTATTGGGGGAGATAGGAAAATTATAATATGGAACTTTTAATTAGCGCATCATTTATAGCTTCGTTTTTTGCAGGGATCGCAGCCCTTTTTGCCCCATGCTGTATCACCGTGCTACTACCCACTTACTTTGCCTCCATCTTCAAGCAGAAATCTACGGTATTTTTGATGACTTTTGTCTATTTTCTAGGTATTTTATCAATTTTTCTTCCTATCGGACTTGGGGTCTCTTTTCTCACCCAGATTTTTAGCCAGTATCATGACACCATCTTTCTTATTGGGGGGATCTTTTTGATATTCCTGGGAATGACTTTGCTCCTCGGACAGCAAATGTCTTTACCTTTTAGTGTCCACCCAAAATTAAAAGGACAGGATTTTATATCGGTTTATGTTTTAGGCATATTTTCCGCCGTTGCTACAACTTGCTGTGCTCCTGTACTGGCAGGGGTTCTAACTCTATCAGCTCTTCCGGGATCGGTTTTCTTGGGCGGCGTTTACACTCTGGCATATGTATTGGGAATGGTCTTACCTCTCTTTGTCATCGCCCTTACTCTGGATAAAGTAGACTTTACTCAGAAGTTTGTCGCATTTAGAAAAAGAGTTTCTTATTCCGTGTTAGGTCAGAAAGTTAGTTTAACCTTTGCCAACCTGTTTTCCGGGCTAATGTTTCTGGTTCTGGGCGTTGTTATTATTTACCTTGCTAAAACCAGTCAGCTGACTTCCCACTCCTCATACCAAGTTTCATTGAATATTTACCTCACGAAGTTTATTAACGGTATAGGGCGGTTTACTCAACTCATTCCCGAGGTAGGGTGGGCGGTTATCTTTATTTCTATTGCGTTTGCGGTGACCTTTGTTGCAATTAGACAATTTATCAATTTAAAGAAAAGGAAGTGATTTAGTATGAATAAAAACGGACTTATCGCAGTTTTGGGAACAGGAATAATATTGGCTTTGGTCATGCTTGTCAGCAATTTTAATGTTCGGATAGACATAAATGGTAATGGTGACCAGGCGGCCAACCTGCAACCAACGCAGCAAGTTGCGCAAGTTGATTCTATGGCAGGCCACCATGGAGGAGGGACTCCGGCCGACTCTACTCTTTTTAATGACCTGGTCGGTAAGCCGGCGCCCGACTTTACTTTAGAAAGTTATGATGGGGAAAAAATAACCCTGAGTGAGCTAAAAGGCCGGAACGTTATCTTGTTTTTTAACGAAGGGCTAATGTGTTACCCGGCATGCTGGAATCAGATTTCCGCTTTCGGTAAAGATACTGCGTTACAGAGTAAGGTGGTTGTTTTAAACATTACTGTCGATCCCAAAAATAACTGGAGCCAGGCTATTAATAAAATGCCTGAGCTTGCCGGTGCTACGGTACTTTTTGACGGTAATAGGGAAGTTTCCAAGAAATACGGGGTTTTAACTCTCCCGTCGTCGATGCACAAAGGTCAATTTCCCGGACACAGTTACGTGTTAATTGATAAAGAGGGCACAGTTAGATATATTAGGGACGATGTTTCTATGGCAGTAAGGAATGATGAGCTGTCAGCTGAAGTGGACAAGTTGTAGTTTCTAAGGAGGTGAACTTATGAGTATAACGAAAATTTTACAAAATATCTTTAAGACGGACGGTGGGTCTGCAAACGTAGTTAAAGACCCAATCTGCGGGATGAAGGTTAATCTGGAAACCGCAGAACTTAAAAGTATTTACGAAGGCAAAGAATACGGTTTCTGTTCTGTAAGCTGTAAAGCCGAGTTTGATAGTAATCCCGCGCAATATGCAGGTATGAACGGTTAAGTCGTTTCAAGTTTTTTAAATCGTAAAATATAGAGATTGACAATGAAAGAATCGGTTGATATATTATCGAAGTATTTCTATACTTCAATTAATTATGTCAAATAAAATATTAAAAGTTTTTAAAGCCTTATCGGATCAGACCAGGATTAAGATTCTAAGAAAACTTGTGTCTAACGACGAGGTATCATGTCAGGAGCTGATGAAGCATTTTTCGCTTTCCCAGCCCACTCTTTCACACCATTTCAGTAAGTTAGTAGATAGTGGGGTAGTGCGCACTCGCAGGTATGGTACCAGTCATTATTATAGCGTCAATAAATCATATCTTGCCGGTCTTGGTATAGATATTGAAAAAATAACAAAGTTGTAAATTTAATTTGGAGGAAAATATGCAAAGTAATAATCAATTTGGAGAATTAGCATCGGGCGGACAATTGAAAGAGGCTGTAATTGCATTGGAGAAAAACGGTTTTGATGTAGAGGTTGTAGAATCCGGAGTCGCAGCGAAAGAGAAGGTTCTAGGTATTCTTCCCGAAAAAGCCGAAGTCTTTACAATGACTTCTCAAACATTGGAACAAATAGGTTTATCGGAGGTCGTAAATAACTCCGGTAAATATGATTCAGTTCGCAACAAACTCAACGGAATGGATAGAAATACTCAGAGTCGGGAGATGGCTAAACTTGGAGCGGCTCCTGATTGGGTGGTATCTTCAGTCCATGCAATTACCGAAGACGGTCACTTGTTAATTGCTTCCAACACAGGAAGCCAGCTTTCGGCAGAGGCTTACGCAGGCGGTAAAGTGATTTTCGTGGTGGGTACTCAAAAAATTGTTAAAAATACCACGGAAGGTTTAGAGAGGATTTACAATTACGTTCTTCCGCTGGAGGACGAACGGGCTCAAAAAGCTTACGGTATGCACAGCAACGTCTCAAAAATTCTGATCATAAATAAGGAAATAATGCCGAAAAGAATAACTGTTATTTTGGTTAAGGAGAGATTAGGTTTCTAGAGTATTTATCTTCGGAATTGTTTGAGATGATTTTTCGGCTTACTACACTTGTTGCCCCTATTTTCATGAAGCGGTTGCCGGCGGTCAAGCCCGGTAACATTAAATAGAGGAGGACTAATCTTTTACAACTCCAGATGGATTAGCAGTTCTTTAATAAAAACGAAACTTGGGGATGTTCCAAACTGTATTATAATAATGCGATGCTAGTGTTTATTGACGACTCCGGAGACCCGGGATTTAAGAAAATCGGAAAAGGATCCTCACTGTATTTTGTTATAGTTTGTATCATTTTTGAGGATGAACTTGAGGCAGAAAAAACTGCTGTAGCACTAAAACAACTTAAAAGGGATTTTGGGTTTTCTGATAAGACGGAATTTAAGTTCAATGGTTCGAAGGCAGAGGTTAGAAAAGTATTTTTACGCTCAACGCTACCATTTGATTACAAGATTAGATGTATCGTAGTAAATAAAAAGGATGTTTATAGTGAGGAATTAAAGAACTCCAAGGATAAGTTTTATAACTATGTAGTAAAGCTTGTTTTAAAACATAATTCAGGCGTACTGAAAAAAGCAAAGATACGTATGGACGGGCATGGAGACAGGATGTTTAGAAGAAATTTAACTAATTATTTAAGAAAAGAACTTAATAGCACTACGTTTAAAGTTATAGAGAACTTAAGGTTGGTCGATTCTAAAAAGAATAATTTAATACAGATGGCCGATATGATTGCTGGAAGTATTAGAAGATCGTACGAAAAAGATAAATCCGATAGTGCAGAATATAGAAGAATAATTAAAAAAAAGATTCAGGATTGCTGGGATTTTAAGTAAAAAAAGCGACCCATTTCCTATCTTGGGTGTCCCAAGCACGCCACCATCCGGTGACAGTTCAGAAAACAGGTCTTTGTAGATAGATAATTACACCATGTGTTCAGATTGTCAAACTTAATGTTTTTTTAGAAAAAGCTAGATCTGGATACTTATTGATTGGGTATATTCTCCAGGCTAAAATGAGACAAATAAGCTAGTATAAAAAGATGATAAAATGCCCGTATGAAAGTAAACCAAGCCACAATAATAGCAGGTGGTCGAGGTACTGGAATAGTTTTGGGTACCCCGCCCCACTCACTTCGTTCATTTGCTCCGGCATTCTCATCCCTAATACCGTGTGCACAAATTCACTAGGCTAAGCCTGATGTGTTTATATCTGGGAGTGCCGGTTGGGTCTGTAAGTAGATCAACTTCTAAAAATCAAAATATTATTTGAAACCCCTAAAAGAGGTGCAGTAATAAACTGATTACCTTTACTATCTCTATCAATATGCGCCATTTCTTTTATTTGTGTTTGCTTATTATTCTTGACAGCAAGATCATTAATACTTATAGAATATTCAGACGGTACTTCCGATAAAAACACCAGATCACACTCATTTATTAATTGATTTATGTAATGAGTTAATTCACTTGTCCGCTTCTTTTCACCGACACCAGTAGTGTCAAAGCCCACTTTTGCACTTGGATAACGATCTCCCCAAAAAACCGGATCGGCAACATTATACACACCAATAGATACCTGCCGGTTTTGCTTGGTAAAGGATCCAATCACTGGAACATGATCAGACGGTGATGAAATTTTATGCATGTATTTCCTTGGATTTATATTCAGTTTTTCCGGAAGTTTTATTAGTGGTTTTAAATTTGTTTTTTCGATAGCAGTGTCAAAAATAACAAAGTTATCAAAAGAAGGAATATAAACCGGATCCGATACATCTTCTTTAGGGAACAAATAGCTCGGTGTGCTTAATATGTCTGCAGATATACTTAGTTCTTTTAGTAGATCACTAATATTTTTTGGTATGGTATTAAAATCACCCGCAACTATGGAGGATGTATTAAATAAATTAACTAACCAAGTTTTAACTTGTGTTTTTTGTTCGGTGTTAAGTGAATCTAGTGATTTAAACGCATTGAAATAACCTAGTGATATGTACCCATATATTGGATATTTAATTTTATATACTTCAAAGAAGTAGTTTTGTATGTATTCTATATTCGGGTCGTCTTTGTTCATATCTGTCATTGTTTTCCGGAGCACCGGTCGAGTCTGGAAATCTACAATGAACTCTTTAGGGCTCTCTTTATTTTTTTATAAAAATCTGATTTTTGTAGTTCTACCCACGGTAAGAACAAGTTATCTGGTAGTGTTTTAAAAGTATGCCAAGTCAAACTTAAAAACTTGTCTGGTTCAGTTATAGAGGCCTTTCCTTTTTTCCACTCGCTGGTTACCCAGATAGTAATGTAGTGCTTGTCTTCTGCGGTAAATATGTCGTTAGTGACCCCGGAAACTTTGATGTTTTTTATCTCCAAACCTGTCTCTTCCATTACTTCTCTTGCTGCCCCCTGTTCTATTGTTTCGCCAAATTCCAAATGCCCGCCTGGAACAGACCAGGTACCTTCCCCATGGGATCCTTTTCTGTGTCCCATAACGAACCTTCCATTCTTAAAGACGAACACCCCTATTCCGATTCTTGGTATTTTCGAATTCATTTTATTTGGAGCGGGTGACGGGATTCGAACCCGCGACCTTTTCCTTGGGAAGGAAACGCCATACCACTAGGCCACACCCGCGTATCAAAGTGATTATAGCAACAGACCAGAACAAAAAACACCCTCAGCTATAAGGGTGTTTTCGAAAGTTAGAAAAAGTAAAAATTACGGTAGTACTAATACCTGTCCGGGAATAATCAAAGCTTGTTGTCCGCTAACCAAAAATCCCACATCGGACTTGTTTGCTTCAAGAATTTTTGTCCATTGCGTACCGTCGCCATAAGTACCCTCAGCTATTTCCCATAAAGTGTCGCCTGATTTTACTGTGTAGGACGCCCCCTGAATATCGCCCTCTTTGTAATCTGTCGCAACCCATTCCGCTTTAATAATTCTATTGGCAGAACCATTGGAAATCGTTCCTGCAACAGTCGGAGGTAGATTTTTATCGGCAGCTGCTTCTCCGTTTACATCTCCTTCAATTCCGTCACTAGCGCTCTCGTCTTGAAAAACAACCTCTTTCTGAGTTTTACTTATTTCTTCGGAACTTTTATTGAAATAATTATAAGCTGCGAAAACCAACGCGACTATAAATAATCCCCCTATAATCAAGGCTAATCCGTCCCTCTCACTTGGATTCTCTTTTGTGTTTGTGGACATCTACGAACCTCCTTCACATGGGGGCAGAAATTAGATTTATACAATGGCGGGATCGACGGGACTCGAACCCGCGGCCTCCGCAGTGACAGTGCGGCGCTCTAACCGACTGAGCTACGACCCCTTAACGCTGGTGTTATACTAGCAATTTGTTGTTGTGCGGTCAATAAACTGGGTTCTAAAGTGGGCGGTTTAGGGTTTTGTTGTACAGCCTTTTAGTGTTAAAATAGCCGGAAATCATTCGTATAGGAGGAGTAGACATGGCCAGGGTTACGTTGAGGGAGTTTGAAAGGCAAATGTACGCGCAGCGCATAACAAACATTTCAGTTGAAAGCTGTTCGGACACGCCGGGGAGTATTCACCAACCTTCCAGAATCGAAGAGTACTCGGTTGATGATGGCACCATCAAGAACTTACCCTCCGAATTAATGGAAGAGATTTACGAGGGTATGCTTTTTCGGCGCACACAGGTGACTTTGGTGCGTCAGGTCGGCGGTACTCTTGAAGTAAAGGTGGGGTAATATTTGAAACTAAATCTCATCGTTAGGCGGCTCTCTGTTGTTATTTATACAAAACAGGAGCCGCTTTTTTTGTCTCACTCCATCAGCATATCTTTGCTATTATTTACATATGAACTCCAACCGTATTTCCAATAAAGAAGTTGTATCAATCCTCAAAGAAGTGTTGGCGGCCATGGACGTTAAGAACTTCAATGTTTTTAGAGTCAGGGCCTATCAAAACGCTATTGCGATACTCGATAATTTAACGGTTTCAATCTACGATTTGTGGGAAAACGGCCGTTTGAAAGAAATACCGGGGATCGGGGCAAGTATATATGCTCATCTTAACGAACTATTTTCGGAGGGGAAGGTCAAGGAGTTTGAGGCGATAAAAAAGGATCTTCCGGAAGGAATGTTCGCCCTTATCGGTATACGTGGGATTGGAGCGAGAAAAGCTTTTAAGCTGGCTAATGCTTTTAAAATAAAAACACGGGAGGGGGCGGTTGAAGAAATCAAAGAACACGCCGAAAAGGGTGAGATTAGGGAACTTGAGGGTTTCGGTGAAAAGTCCGAAAAGGATATTCTGGAGTCTATTGGTCAATTCAAAATGACCAAAAACGAGAAACAAAGGATTCTATATTCCAAGGCTGAAGAAACCGTGGCCAGAATATATGACTACATGAAAGAGCTGGATTGTGTTGAACACATCGAGGCGGCCGGGTCTTTCCGGCGTAAGAACGCCACTATTGGCGATTTGGATATTCCTGTATCCACGATCGACTCAGACAAAACTATAAAACACTTTTTGAAATTCCCGGAAATTGCCGAAACTTTAGTAAAAGGAGATAAAAAATGTAGCGTCGTCCTTAAAAACGAACTTCAGGTGGATCTCCGCGTTTCCACTCCCGAGGCGTACGGTGCCATGTTGCAGTATTTTACCGGTTCCAAACAGCACAACATCCTGCTCCGTAATTTCTCATTATCCAAGAGGATGTCTTTGTCGGAATATGGCATTAAAAAGGGCAGCGATACGCATGAGTTTCCCGATGAACCGTCCTTTTATAAATTTTTAGGGTTGCCTTATATCGAACCCGAGCTGAGGAATGGTTCCAACGAAATTGAAGCGGCGATGGCCGGCAAACTCCCCGAACTAGTTGATTTGAAAGATATAAAAGGGGAAGTCCACACACATACCACCGATTCGGACGGAGTAAATACTTTGGAAGAAATGGTGGAAGCGGCAATCGCTCTGGGTTACGAATACCTGGGTATTTCTGATCATGCTCCTAGTGTCACGTCACGCGGCTATAAAGAAGTGACGGATATTATAAAAAAGAAACGGGCCGCTATTAATAAACTAAATGAAAAGCAAAACTTTATTAAAGTCTTTTTCGGCTACGAAGTTAACATTTTGGCCGACGCAACCTTAGGTTTACCGGACGAGGTACTTTCCGAACTGGACTACGTTGTTGCCTCCATTCACACTTCTTTTAATCAGGACCGCGAGCAGATTACTGACAGACTTCTAGCCGCAATAGAAAACCCGTACGTTAATATAATCGGCCACCCCTCAGGAAGGTTGCTAAACCAACGTGATCCGGTAGACCCCGCGTGGGACAAGGTATTCTTGGCCGCCCGAGACAACAATAAAATCCTGGAAATTAATTCTCAGCCCGACCGCCTTGATCTTACCGACGATCTTGTGAAAGAAGCTATAAGCTGGAAAGTAAAGATGGTTATTAGCAGTGACGCCCACTCGACCGACCAGCTTTCTTTCATGAAATACGGGATATACAACGCACGCCGCGGTTGGGCCGAAAGAAAAAATATAGTAAATGCGCTCGGTTTTGATGATTTTGTGAAGGACGCAGGCATACGCCTAAAGTGAATTCTTTTAAAAAAGATATATAATAGCTTTAGTAATTTGTTACCCAAGGAGGTGCATTATGGAGATACTATTAGTTGTCATTGCGTTAGCAGCAATATTTTTAATCTCGATCTATAACTCTCTTGTAACCCTGAAAGTTAAAATCAAGGAAGCTTGGAGTCAGATCGATGTTCAGCTCAAAAGGAGGATTGACCTTATACCTAATTTGGTAGAGTCGGTTAAAGGTTACGCCGCTCACGAAAAAGAAGTGTTCGAGAACGTGACTAAGGCTCGTGCAGCCCTAATGACTGCAGGAGATCCGAAAGCTGCCGGAGAGGCAGATATGCAGTTAACTTCCGCATTAAAAAGTCTTTTTGCCGTTGCCGAAGCTTATCCCGAACTTAAAGCTCAGGAAGGCTTTGTAAACTTGCAGAAGGAACTTTCCGACACAGAAGACAAGGTTGCTTATTCCAGACAGTTCTTTAATAGCGTTGTAAGACAGTACAACGAGAAGATTGTTGCGTTCCCCTCAAATCTAATCGCAGGAATGTTCGGGTTCAATCAGGAAGCGTTTTTCGAAGCCGAAGTACAGGACAGGGAAGCAGTTAAAGTTCAGTTCTAACATCCTGATGGACAAGCACGTGTTGAAGATTAAGATTGCCGTCCTAGCTTACTTTGAAAAAGACGGAAAAATTCTTTTGCAAAAAAGAAAAAACACAGGTTGGCGGGACGGTTGGTATGGGTTGGTTGCGGGGCACGTTGATGAAGGTGAACCCTACAAATATGCCTTATGCCGCGAGATCAAAGAGGAAGCCGGAGTTGATGTTCTTGAGAAGGATTTGGAATTCGCCCACTTTTTATCTATACCTTCTAAGATCTCAGATTGTGACAGACAGTTTTTCTATTTCGTAGTCAAGAAATGGGTAGGCGAACCTCGGAACACTGAGCCCGAAAAGTGTGACGGAGTTGAATGGTTCGACAAACTGTCCCTTCCGGAAAATTTGATTCCCGTAGTGAAATCGGGAATGGACAAAATGCTTGCCGGAGAAAAATACAGCGAGTTTGGTTGGGAGGAAGGGTATAGTGAAAAATCATGAACATGTACCAGCATATAGATCAAAATAAAAGGGACACCGTAATTATTATAGCCCTATTTATTGCCGTGGTTACAGCCATAGGATGGTTTATAGGTGAGTATTTTTATGAAGGTTCGGGAACAACTTTTTTGGGCGGTGCGCTCATTTTCTCCGGAATTTCAGGACTTTTCTCTTATTACAACTCGGATAAAATAGTTTTGAGCATCTCGGGTGCAAAGGAAGTTAATTACGATGAAGCCCCCGACCTACACAAATTAGTTGAAAACATGAGTATAGCTTCGGGTATTCCCAAACCGAGGATTTATATAATTCAGGATTCATCCATGAACGCGTTTGCCACAGGACGCGATCCCCGGCATTCGGTTATTTGTTTTACGGCCGGAATCATTCAGCGTTTGGAAAAACGGGAACTTGAAGGAGTAATTGCCCACGAAATGTCCCATATCGGAAATTATGATATCCGCCTGATGTCGATAGTAAGTATCCTGGTAGGAACCATAATGCTTTTATCTGATTGGTTTACACGCGGTGCTTTTTACGGAGGTTCCAGAAAAAGAAGTTCCAATTCGGATTCAGGAGGAAGCATATTTTTCCTAGTCGGAGTGGTTTTGCTGATACTAAGTCCGATAATCGCTACTCTGATAAAATTGGCGATCAGCAGGAACAGAGAGTTTTTAGCAGACGCCACAGCCGTATCAATTACCAGACATCCAAAAGGATTGGCGGATGCTTTAATGAAGTTGGGCGCCGATCAGGAGGTTTTAGAGTCGGCGAACGGTGCCACAGCCCATCTTTACATCGTAAGCCCGGTTAAATCTTTGGGGAAGGCGGTAGAGGGTTTATTTTCCACTCACCCACCGATCGAAGAGCGCATTAACCGCCTTTTGTCGATGTAAACCGCACCAAAAACCTTTAATTATCCACGAAAATGCTTTAATATGAACGGTATGGACGGCAGGAAAATAACAATTGAAGAGGTTAAAAAAATCGCCCAGATGTCCAAACTTAATATTGAGGGCGATGAAGAAAAATTTTCTCAATTATTATCCCAAACATTGGATTACATAAAAATATTGGACGAACTGGATACTTCGAAAGTAAACGAGACGTTTCAAGTTACCGGTTTAACAAATGTCTATCAGGACGGTTCACAAAAAGTTACACTTTCGCGCGAAGACGCGTTAAAAAATGTTAAGGAAGTTATAAGAAACCTCGTAGCTACCAAAGGAGTCTTTGACCGTGAGTAAACTTAACGAACTTACAGTTACAGAAGCTTTGGAAGGTTTAAAGAAAAAAGAATTCACTTCCGTTGATTTGGTAAAAGCCTGTTTATCTCAGATAGAAAAATTTGATCCTAAAATAAAAGCGTTTTTAAGAGTTACTTCGGAAAGTGCGCTGAAAAAAGCAGAGGAAGCCGACAAAGAAATTTCTGCAGAAGGTGCCAAGGCTTTTGTAAATAAACCTCTTTTAGGAATTCCCTATGCCGCCAAAGATAATTATTCAACCAAAAACATTGAAACGACCGCGTCATCAAAAGTGCTTGAGGGTTATGTCCCTCCGTTTGACGCTACCGCGATTAAAAAACTTAACGAAGCGGGAGCTATTTTACTTGGAAAAACTAATCTGGACGCCTTTGCCCACGGTTCCTCAACTGAAACGTCTGACTTCGGAACCACCTTTAATCCCTGGGACCTAAGCAAAGTGCCAGGAGGTTCTTCGGGTGGCTCAGCGGCTGCCGTAGCGTCCCACATGGTGTTTTTTGCTACCGGTAGCGAAACCGGAGGAAGTACCCGCGGACCGGCCTCATGGTGTG
>MEWF01000019.1:193-267 GCA_001773255.1 candidate division WWE3 bacterium RIFOXYC2_FULL_42_13 | reverse complement strand
GGCTTTGAGGGCTTGCCAGCGCTGATGATGCGATGAGCATCTTTGCCATAGGCCTGCAGTGGCAGGTTTTCATC
>MEWF01000019.1:0-141 GCA_001773255.1 candidate division WWE3 bacterium RIFOXYC2_FULL_42_13 | reverse complement strand
ACGATGGTAAAGCGGATGGCGCGATGTTCGCGGAAAATCGAGGCGAGATCGGCATAGAAAAAGGCGGCGACAACAGCGACCAGCAGCAGGCTGCCGGCACTGGCGAGCAGACGATTGCGTTGGCGGCGCAGGAAACCTTCT
>MEWF01000018.1:24728-28646 GCA_001773255.1 candidate division WWE3 bacterium RIFOXYC2_FULL_42_13 | reverse complement strand
CCGAGCTTTTTTAAAATAACACCGGCAGTTGCGTTAACATCGTCGCTTCCGACATACAAATCAAACTTCATTCCGCTCTTTAAGATCCACCATACCGACCTTAAGGTATGAAATAAATAATCCAGTAAATTTACTTTTCTTCCCGGGAGTTTCTGATAATATTCTTTTACCTTTTCACCTTTTTCGTAATATTCATATCCGGAGCCTTTTAACCGCTTGTCATGAAACAGCGGATGACCGATAAAAAGGACTTTATCCGCACCTTCTTTTAATAAAAACTCCTTTAAATCTTGGGCAGGTCCTGTTGCGAACACGTGAGTAGAAATAACAAAAGATTTTCCGCTGTATTTCACTGCCCCCACCCCTCCCTACTCAACTCCGCACTTTTAAAGTAACCGCCCACACGCCCCGTCCCGTAAACCCACAAAGTAATCCAACAGGCGACGGGGTGAAAAAACCAGGCAATATCAAATCTTTTAAATAACCCGACCAACATCTGTACCAATAAAGGTACCACCAATATACACGACAAAACAAACTTTACCATTCCCCACGGATTTTTCCCGCTCAAGTCCATATCCCCCCAACTAAATTCGCGGTCTTTCTTCTCATTTAAATGAAAAAGGTAGTCTTTCACACGTCTCCTTTGTTTCCTCGCAAACTTTCCGACGTCGCTTCCACAAAAAGTATGAATAATTCCGTTTTTTACTTTAATAAATTTAACCGAGCCTTTGTCTTTTATTTTTTTGGCCAAAATATCAATATCAAACAGGTAGTCGCCCTTTACTCTGCTTTTTAAAAACTCAGTTCTGAAAACTGTGCCGTTTGCACCAATTGTAGGTACTCCCCGTCGATCTAAACCCAACAATAAATAGTCCCCCATATCTTCTTCGTAGTGTTCAACTTCCGTCCACTTGCCGGTTAGTAAATTCACCCGGTCATAATTTCCCAAAAACATCACAAAAGGATCGTTCATACCGATTAACGCGCAATACCTATCTATAAACCCGTCTTCTTTTCTCCAAATATATTTCCATGGCTCACTGCCTACAGCCTCAGCATGTTTCAACAAAGGCTCAATCATCTGACTCAACCATTCACTGTCCGGCAAAATATTATCCGAATCAATAAGTGCCGCAAATTCTCCCGTACATGCCTTCAAAGCTGCAGCTTTTCCAGCCTCACCCGTTTTTAATTTATTCTCAACAACAACCGCCCCATACCTTTTTGCGATCTCTACCGTATTATCGGACGAACCTCCGTCAGCCACTATTATTTCGATTTTATCTTTTGGGTAATTCTGCACGGAAATAGATTTTAAACAATTTTCAAACACCGAAGCCGCATTAAGTGTCGGTATTAAAATCGAGACCGTAGGTTTTTCCACTTGTTTATTTTACTACAAATCAAAAGGCAAAAAGTTTCTCCAACGCGAATCCATGTAAATATCTTGCCGTTAGAAAATAAGTGTACCAATACGCGGGGTTCGTTAGATGGTCCCAGATCAAATGCCCTATAAGTCCGAGCACTAAAGGAAGCCATATATACTTTTTCCTTGAAAAAAATGTAAAGACGCCCAGTAGTAAAACAAGTTCCCAGCTATGTAAAAATATGTACGAAGTGTTGGTCTCATGGTAATGAAGACCGAAAAAGAAGTTGGAAGGGTCAAATTTTAGACCTTCGTGTATAAAATAATCGAGCAAATGATCCAGGTCGACAAGAAAACCCGATATTAAGGCCAAAATATAGCTTAAGACACGTTTATAGCGTTTAAAGATGAGGTGCCCCAACATCAAAGATATCCCCAGGTGCCCCATTTCAGTTAATAAAAGGTACATTCTACTCATTTTACTATAACCGGCGGATTTGATAGACTATAGGCATAAAAACAGCATTGGAGGAGGGAAAATGTACGAGTTTATCTTCTTTACGAAGGAAGACTACGTTAGAGCTTTAGATCTTTTGAACCACACAGACATTTATTGCTGGTTCCCCATTAACGCAGGCTTACGGGTACTTTTGTTCAGCGGCGATTCTTCGGACATCTTCGTTGAAAAGTTAGCCGTGAACGGTCTGCACGGTTCATACCTCATGAGAGGTCCGTATGTAGAAAATGCTAAGGAGCGGAGATGAAAATAAATTTTGCAGGACCCGAAGATCTATCGAGGGCAATGAAGCTTGGTGAAAAAAATCATGTATTCGAAGGCCAGCACTACACGGTGGATGCTGAACGGAACACCATCACATTCCACCCGGAGTACGAAACCGAACAACAACGCTTTATAAAAGCGTTGAGAAGGATCAGATTTGCTCACGATTACAAGCAAATCTGTTACTCGACCATTGCCGATCCCGAACCGGAGCAAAAATACGCGTACTAGAACACATTCAGGCCCGTTGGTTTTACCAAAGCACAACGGGCTTCTTTTTCAGGTTGAAATCAGTCCCGTATGCTGTTAGAATCCCAGCAGATTAAGTAATCCATAAAAGGAGAGAAAATTGGAGAAACCGATCAGACTGCTAAAGAACTTGGAGGCCGCGTATATTCGCGAAGAAGACCTCTGCGTCAACGACTCGGAATATTATGTAGACAGAAGCGCTCTGTGCAACCACTCGCACAGCGATTTTTTTACCATCATGGTACAGCGTATGGACAACACTCTTTGCGCCCTGGAAGCTGACGTCAATGGATTGAAATGCCGGTTGATAGGTCACGACGCAATAAAAACCGGAGAATACATTTGGGTAGCAGAACTAAGGGAAATACTTTTCAAGGGATTCGAACCTGACTAAGGAGGGTAGGATGGCACACTTTCTGTCTTATGAAAATGCTCAGGAAGCAGTTCGACACGTGGTCGGGCTGCTTAAAACTGAGGGCTACATGACGGAATACCTCGACATCGCGGTGTTCGGGGACAAGAAAGGCTATTTCATCGAATCCTCGTCAGAAACGGACCCGCAGATGGTGAGTAGGTTCAGGCACTTATTGCGGGGGTATGTCAAGACGATGCGAAATCATATAACGGTCTGAGAAGGAGAGAAAATGCTAACCAGACCTAAAATAAGGATGGTACTCCATCAGGTACCCACGAATTGGCGTGTGTTCGTTTCACCGGGAGCATTAGTTAAGCATGAGGGTAGATTGTATATAAACATCCACTCTCAAATAAACGCTAAGCCTGACCAATACTTTATAGTTCAGGTCACTCAACTGGAACAAGAAGTCCTGGTAAATATGGGCACCGTGCCAAAAGATCTTCACATTCCGGAGATCGACAACGGAAAGGTCATTAAGGACCACTTCATGCCGGTAGTTACGGATGAGTTTAGGCGTGCCGACAACTTCTGAAAATACCAAAAGCCGCGATGTTCAAAACAAACTCGCGGCTTACCTTTTTGTATACTGAGAACTATTCCTGTTTGGAAGCAACGTGGCCGAACATACTCTTTAGGGCGTTGCCCCAAAACTTGGGAGATAACCAATTCACCCCGGTCTGTTCCTTATCAAAGTCCAGCAAGTGCCCTATCAATTTCCACGCCGAGTACCACAAAAATCTTACGTCGTTCCAGTTCCTTATCGAAAGCACTTTTCTGAACATATACTGAGGGGTAAAAAACGAAGAATATAAAGATTGGGTCAATTCGTACAAACGTTCGTTTGAAAAAGGAATTTTCATGACCGGCGCCCTCATATCAAACTTTTCATAATCCCGCGCTCCGACCTGCAGCCAATCCTTCTCCACGCACTCTTTATATAAAGGAGTTCCGGGGTAAGGAATAACGATAGTAGCCTGCATCGTATCCACATAGCCCCTTTTAAATAGGTCCTTGGCCAGATCTATGGTTTTTTGAGCCATTTCTTCGGTCTCCCAGGGATAGCCCAGCATGACCGTAATATGGGGTTCCAGACCTGCCTTT
>MEWF01000018.1:18430-24682 GCA_001773255.1 candidate division WWE3 bacterium RIFOXYC2_FULL_42_13 | reverse complement strand
TGTCCAATTTATCCAAAGTAAATTGATTTGCCGACTCCATTCCGTACAAGATAAATCTGAAATTAGCCTTGCCCATTAAGTCATAATATTCGGAGGTTAAAGCGTTCAGGCGCATGTTACATCCGAAAACAACTTTTTTGTTGTACCCCGACTCGATTAACAGCTCACAGAACTTCTTCAGCGGCGGTCCGATAAAAAGGGTTCCGGCGTCGTCAAATATCTCTTTAACTCCGTAATTGTCGACAACATGTTTTACCTCGGCGAAAAGCCTTTCAGGAGAAAATCTTCTATAAAATCCCTGGGGGTTTAAAGTATGATCCCAAACACAAAAAGTACATCTGTTCCACCAGCAATCTCTTCCTGAATACATATAGGTCGCCGGTGTATATTTATAATTTCCGTTCGCATACGCATATAGTTTCCACTTGGTGAGGTCGCGGTCAACAAATGGAAGGTCATCGAGGTTGTGCTGAAGTTCTAAAGGTCCGCTCTGGAAATACGCTTCCTCTCCGGTTATTTTAGATTTGTGCATTTTCAACCACTTGGGATCCAGCGATACGCTTTCGTTTCCTTTTCTACCGTAAACTCCGCCGGGCAAAAAAGTCTTATTTTTAATAGCATCGATTGTGTCGCTCAAAAGGAAATCGTAATCCCCGCCTGTGATTATGTAGTCAACTTTGCAGGCATCGAGTGTTTCTACCGGATTCCAGGTCACGTGGTCGCCGACTATTATAACGACCATTCCGGGGAACCTCTCCTTTATATCGTCGATTATCTTCCAGTGAAATTTCAAAACCGGGGCTTTGGTCTCCATCATCAGATAATCGGGCTTTTCTCTTTCCAGTTCTTCCATCCACTCTGAGTAGGTCTTTTTTTCAGCTATACCATCCATCCAAACCACATCATATCCGCGTTCTTTGGCCAAAGAGGCCGCATATGCCGGTACCATGGGATAAATGTATGTGGGAGCGTTGAAATATTGGAACTGTCTGTTCTGAGACAATAAAGGAACTCCCTTAAGCTGATCTATTGGAGGGTAACCTACCGCTATCTTCATTTGTTTAGTATATAGAAAGCAACTTAATAGTTCAATAAGATATTGATACTTATCTATTTGTTCTCGGGATACAATATATTGCCTTCAAGATCCTCGATGATTATTGCCGTGGTCGGACACGACTTCGCACCTTTAATAATTTTCTCGGCCTCATCCCAGGTTCCCTCTTTGGCATAAACAATACCGTTTGCATCCAAGTCAAATGTTTCGGGTGCATGGATTATGCAGGTCGCCGCACTTATACATTTATCGTTTATAACTTTTATTATTACTTTCGAATTCGGATTTTTGTATGTAGATATTTCTTCCATTTATCCTCCTAAATAATTTCCTGTTGTTTTATCGACACCCCTCAATTTTAACGCAGGTTTCTTCATTATACCAATAATAAAATTGGACCCGTAAACAACGTGAGTCAAAAAAATTCCCACCGTAACATAAACCGCCCCCTTCAGATCTTTGTCTTTAAGAAAAATGCGCAAACCTTCGGAAAGTAAGAGCGCGAGATATAAGAATGCACCTCCCAAATATAATTTCCAAAGCGGTGGAAAAAGTAAAGACAAAAGGGGACCTGATACTAGTCCGATTATAAAAGCCGACGGAGCAAAATAAGAGGGAAGCCTCGATGTTTCGGGAAATATCCTGGCAAACTGCCCCCTGTGCCGGCCGTACCGGGATATTTGCTTTAGGTGGGGGATAAAAAGGTTCCTTCTATGGTGGTAAACAATGGGGGACGGATCGTAAGTAAACTTCCTTCCCTGTGATTTTACAAGGTCAAGACAAAGCTTTGTATCCTCTCCCGGCCAGAATTCTACGGGAAAACCCCCTACCCCATCGAATATTTTTTTCCGCACAAAGAGATTTACCGTGGGGTAGTCAGCAATTTCCATACTTTTTCCGGGCGTGTGTCTATATACCGTTCCGGCACTGGCCATCCATGATTCCAATACCCTTCCCGACATTTTTTCTAAAAATCCCGCGTTTTTCGGTGTCATGGCCGGACCTCCTAAAGCGTAAATCTCGGTATTCTCAAAAACTCCTGCCGCCCTGTCCAGCCAATCTTTTTCCGGATAGGCATCATCATCCAAAAAAGCTAATATTTCACCGGTTGCCTTGGACGCCCCGACATTTCTCTTTTCACCCGGACCGATCGGACCCGAATATACCAAAATAAATCTCGGGTCTTGAAAATCATACTTCTCCTCTTCGTCGGTAATAATTATTACCTCAAAATTTTTATATTTCAATTCTTTCAAATGTGAAATGTTCTCTTGCAAGAACGCATTAATCTTTCTTACCGGGATAACAATGCTGAACTTATTCATTTCTCAACTCCCCCGTGTTCACTCGCATATCCAGCTCCTCGTCGTAGATCCACTTTCTGACACTGGCGTCGTCATAATATTTTAATATTTTTAATCTGTAGAAAACGGCGGCGGTGTCTACTAGCATATTTCTAACGTGCTTGTCCAAAAGAAAAAATGGTGAGAAGGTGGACCGGGAAAAATCCATAGTGAGATTTACCGGGGCTTCATAGATACTGTTGAATCCTAAATGGCTTGCCACGGCCAATAACTCGATATCAAAAGCAAATTCTTTTATCAAAAGGCGGGGCAGAACCTTAAGCAAAACGTCCCTTTTAAATACCTTCAATCCTGTCTGAGTATCGCTTAACTTAAGCCCGAAAAGGAATCGCACTAAAGTGTGATAGCCCCAGCTGTATACTTTTCTTATTAACGGGTAGTTAACTTTGGACACCGGGTGTTTTTTACTCCCGACAATAATATCCGCCCCGTACCATTCCATGTGTTCAAGGAGCATTGAAATTCCGTTAGGATTTATGTCCATCCCGGCATCTATAAATGAAATGTAATCACCCGATGCTCTTGCCATTCCGTATCTTATTGCGTAACCCTTACCCTTGTTCGTCTCATACCCGTAGACTTTAAGTTTTTTATTTTCCAAAGATCTGGCAATGTCATATGTTTTGTCTAAAAAACCATCTACGACAACAATGATCTCAAATTCCCATCTCGTCTGAAGCAGAGTGTTCAGAATATTTTCAAGGTCTTGTTTGATCGTTCTTTCTTGTTTGTAGGCAGGGACGATTATTGAAACAAGTTTTTCAGATTTTATTTGCTCTTTTTCCATTGTTACCTTTTCCGCTGCTACCTTTAATAAAAAATGCTGTAAGAAGTACTAAGCTGATTATACCAGCATATATATCCGCGTTAATTATATCGTATAGGGTTCCGTGGTTTGAACTTATGAGCAGGTACTGAACAACTAAGCCCGGTAGTAAAAGGAGAAACACGGATGTTCTACTGACGGCCAAAAAGAACAGGATGAGAAAATTTATAATTATATAAAGTCCGATGAATAACGAGAACATCGGCAAATATTCCACCGAGCTCATAAATCTTTCTCCGAAGAACAATCTTGTAAGAAAAGAGGGGAAAACGGAAAAGACAATTAGCCCTCCCGCGACCAACATTAACTGCAGTGACAAAAATTTAAAAAACGCCCGGCTGTAATTTAACCCGCGGGCAGCCAAAGAGGAAATGGTCGGGAACATGACTGTTGATACGGCACCTGCGCCGAACAAAAATATTTTACCCAAAGTTACGGTACCCGCGTAATAACCTGCCATCTCCGGTTCAAAATATTTCTTGACCAAAATAAGATCGATGTTGTTTAAAAGCATTAATCCGAAATTAACAAACATCACCGGAAGACTAAAAGCGAGCAGTCTCTTATAATCATCGACTAGGCTGATATTTTCAAATGTGGTGAGATTTTTGCGCAAAATAAAAAAAGCCGTGACCACCGACAATATACCTGCAACAAACATTCCGCCGAAGGCTCCGGCTAGTTTGAGTCCTAAAAAGACGGCCAGAGCTGAAAATACAAAACGGTACGCGCTCGACATCACGCTGAAAAAAGCGAAAGCTCGGTATCTCAACAAACCCTGAAGATAAGAAGCCGGTATTGAGCCTACAAAAGCCAGCCCCATCAATATTCCAAAAATAGCAATAACTCCCGTGTCGTATATTTTTAACTGCTCTGAAATATTAAATCTCAGCAAAAATATAGCCAGGGAAATTCCTACTCCAAGAAGTAAAGACAGCGCCAATAATTTCCAATACAAAGCCGTAAGTTTTTTTGTATCCTGTCTTGAAGAAAGCTCCGAAACATATTTCACAAGTGAAACTCCGAACACTCCCGCCGGTACACCAACCAAATATGAAAGGGAAATCAAAGCGTTAAATGTTCCGAAATCCGCGACCGAAAGAATTCTTCCGAAAACAAACTGAAGAAGGTAAGAAAAAACCGCTGCAAAAATACTCCCCGCACCAATGTAGACCGTCCCCATCAAATATCTGTTGCTCTTTACTTTTTGGATCAACGCTCCGATCATAATGGAATTCTTTCGTACACTTTGTAAATTTCCACGTCCCGCAAATAAATGCTATCTACATACCTGAGTCCGAAACGTTTTTCATCTGCCGAAATATCGTCCCACACAGGGTAGACAAAATATCTTGTTTTTACCGCAAAAGGAGTCAGGTCTTCTATGACAGCAAATCCCCCCATTCTGCGGAAAAACGGATGTATCTGAGTATAATATTTTTCCTGAAAAGCTACGGTTAGGGCTTTTGACGGACCGCTTCCGTTCATTGTTCTCTCGAGCGAAATATCGCCATAAACCGGTTGTGTTCCATCCACGATCATTTTCTTTTCGAAGAAGTTAACTATTTCCTTTCCCCCGATCAGCCACTTAGGTTCCAAAGTGTATATTCCTTTTTTAAGGCCGCCAAACATCGGATTATAGTACGACAGGTAATCAGGATGAAGATAGAACATGGGTATAACCGCTACAATTACTAAAGGAATAAATTTCAGAAAACTCCTTCCCTTGATTTTTTCTAATACCCAAATCCAGAACAAAGAAGTTATAAGAGACAGCATCATAATATTCGGCAAAATATAGCGATCCAGTTTTTTTGTCGGAATTATTAACTGAGCGAAATAAAATCCTACGAAAAGCAGGGTGTAAAGTAAAAACTTTCGTTGTCCTTCACTAAATATTTTTTTCCAAAAAAGCGCTATACCTAATAGACCTAAAATTAACAGGTACGATGACCTTAAACCCAGCACAACAAAATAGTAAAAAAAGCCCGGATCTTCTACCAGTTTGCCAAAATAGAACTGAACGTGCTCCCTTTCTATGCCTATCTCCGAGACCCCGCGGTATAGTGCGCTCAGAGCTTGCCCCGGAAATGCCCACATGGCGGGCCAAACAGCCACAAACACACCTAAAAATACCAGTAGCCACAGACCTACCTTAGGCAAAGCCGCGCGAACAGCGCTTAAAACATTTTTTGAACCCTTCCGGCCTTCTATTAACAAAACCAAACCAACGTAAGGAAACATAAACAACGCCGAGGTTTTAGTTAAAAAAGCCAGACCCGCAAACACCGCCGATACAACCAGCCTTTTTTTCTTTGCCGGGTCAAGACTGTAATAGTAAATCCATAAAAATGAAGCCAACATAAAAGTCGACATTAAGCCTTCCAAATGAAACACTCTGGTCAGCGCAATGTAGAACGGTTCCAGTGAAAGCAAAGTAACCACGAGTAAAGCTTTTCTTGCCCCGAACAATTTTTTAAGAACAAAAAGTGAGAGTCCTAATGTCACTGCTAGCGCGATCACTACGAAAAGCTTTTGCACAAAATGAAGTTGAAATATCATCGCTGTACTATTTTCCGCAGGATAATACCCCGAGTAAAAATTGTAGACCTTTATAGCCGCGGTCCCGAGCCACATTAAAGTAACGCCCGGGTGATATTTCTGAATTGTCTTTTCCAAGTCAAATGTAAAAACACCTGTTCCGAAATCGTAACTTCGGGCCTTCCATTTCCACACATCCGTGTTGAATACGTCGTACCCAAGGTCAGGAAGTCTTGAAAATATAAAAAGCAGGACGAATAATATTTCTATTTTGTAGTTTTTTAGCAATTTGAGCATCAGCGTATTTTCTCTTCGACCGTGATATACGGCCCTATCCTGCCCCTATTGGACACCTCGAGAAGGGCACGGCCCGAAGAAACCCCTTTGTTTAATTCTATGTAATAATACCGCGTTCCTCTGGGTAATTTGTCGGGATCTTTTACCGCGTTGTTAAAAACGTATTT
>MEWF01000018.1:8249-18395 GCA_001773255.1 candidate division WWE3 bacterium RIFOXYC2_FULL_42_13 | reverse complement strand
CCCTGGTACCGAGCGGCACCTCGGTTTCGAGGAATTTTTTTAGATCAAGACGGGTGTCGTTCCTTAAGAATCTTATGGCGTTGAAGACCGAAAAATAAAACGGGGGTAAAAATAGTAGCAACATTATAGGAAGATAAAGAGGTTTCATTCCTAAACTTATCTTGTTCATCGCCCAAACACAAAAATATCCGAAAATTACGGATAGAAATGGGTAGATTATGAAATAATATTGCGAACGGCTTTTTTCAAAACCGGAAATGTAATAAATAAGTAAAAACGCCGGAACTATTAAAAACATCAGGGACACATCGAACCTGGAAAACGTACCTTTCAAAAATCTTATAAGCACAATACCGGAAGTTAAAAAGAGCGCAGCTAAAATTGTGTACCCCAGATCATCCGCGATCTTGAAACTTATATCCGTGAAAAATTTATTTACGTGTTCTGCAAAATTCACTGACCCCACATTCGCGAATTGCCAAAAAGCACCTAGCGGTGAGTCCGTTCTGCTGAAAGTCTTGTAATCAAGTACTGAGTAAGGCGTACCCAGGACAAACCCCAAGACGGCAAAGACTCCGGACAAAAACAGATTCAAAACGGTGCGAAAATAGGGGAAATCGCCCCTTGTTTCGGAAAGACGCATTTTCACCAGCACCCAGCGTAAAAATGCCGCCAAAGGCACCGTGAGGGCTCCTAAACCCCCGTTGTACTTGGTAGAGGCGGCTATCCCTATGAATAATCCTGACATAATATAGTCTATAGGGTATTCTGTTGTCAGAATACGGGCCGCAAAGTAAATACCCCAGGCAAAAAAGAACAGCATGGGAGCGTCGGGTAGCGAATAGTGGGAATGCCAGACATGAAACGGGATTACGGCAAAAGCCAAGGCCGACAAAAGCCCGACCTTTTCTCCGAAAAGCACTTTCCCTATTCTGTATACCGGGATTACAGTCAACCCCCCAAGTATGGCGGCAAAAACACGCGTAATGTAATAGAACACGATTGTGTCATCCCACATGATTGGAAATATCCTGATCATGAAATTCTGAACGTTATACTCGATCGCCAGTTCTCTCACCCACGCGAAAGCTTTATAAACAAAATAATTTGCGTACACAAAAAAGTGAGGCCAGTCAAAATGTCCGGGGTTTGGATCAAATCTTACTCCTAGAGCGGACTGTACTATCGTAGATTCGTCAGGATGAAAAATAAAAGGGAACCCGTGGCTTATTCCGGCCAGTCTTAATGCGAGGGCAAGAAATATTATCAGGTATAAAAGACTACTTGTCTTCCTTGACATATATTCTCCAGTATTCCAACCCGTTAACGTACAAAGAAGAATCTTTTCTAAATCTCGTGCCGCTCTGTAAGACCTTATCGGGCATTTCCTCGTTTATACCTAAAATAAGAAGCTCATAATCACTTACCCCGTTAATCCTAATGTCAGCAACTTTTGAGTTTGAATAAATGGCTTTTATGGGCTTTGTGTCTATAAAACCAAGCTCCGGCTCCCCACCGTACCTACTTAGTATGTAATCTTTAAGCGCCGGTACCGCGATACCAAAGGGTTTCTGGGCGATTACCCTATTTGCGGAGGCAGCCGTACCGAAAATGGGACTGGTGTAGGTAAAATAGTACGGAAAATAGGAAATAACCGGTACGATGTAAAAGACTGTAAAGAAAAATACTGCGCCACTCATAAATATTTTTTTCGACCTTGCAGTTTTTAAAAATGAGTAAAATCTTATAAACCCGTACGACGCTATAAGAGACAAAAGTGGATAAAGAGGCAGCATATACCTGTCGATCTTTTTGGACGGGTAGAACATGATAAAAAAGTAGCCCAGATAAAAAACCGCAAGGTACAGATAAGGATTGGAATATTTAGAACGGATATTTTTTACGAGCGCAGATATAGAACCGGAACATTTCATGAAACATAGGATTAGCCCGGCAATTAAGAACGGTGTTGTTTTCATAAGCATTACCAAAGGGTAAAATAAAATTCCCCCATCCTGCGTGGTCTCCCCGAACACTATTTGCTCGTGACCTTTTCTTATACCGACCCTTTCGGACTCACCGAATATTTCCGACAAGTAGTAGACCGGTCTCACCCATAGCGCCGGGAAGAGAATAAAAGTTGTTAAAATAAAGGCTCCGAGTATTGTGAAAAAATATTTCAGAAAACTTTTCATATCCTTTTTATTTGCAAAGTAGGCGGTACAGAATATCAAAACAAAGAATAGGGCGCCTATTCCGATGCTTTTGGTCAAAAACGAAAGTGAAAGAAATACACCTGCAAGAACCGACCTTTTATAGCTAAACTCCTTTAAATTCAACCAGCTTACCAGAAGGGCAATAAACATAAACAGCGCCAACAACACGTCCATATGGTAAAGCCGGGAATTGCCCAGAAAGAATGGTTCCAACGAGAACAGAAAGACCGATAGGTAAGCTGTTTTGAATCCCGCTACTTTGGAAAGATAGCACAAAAGAATGAAGGTCAGAACCAACTGCGCCAGTACCACCGAAATTTTGGCAACGGTGTTGAATCCTAAGAAATTATATTGATCGTAAGTGGTATACCCGGTGATCTGTTTATATATTTCGATCGGCGCCCCCGTAATCCACATTAAAGTGACGCCCGGATGATAATGCTGATATGTGCGTTCAAAATCTCCGGATTTCAGACCGACGATAAATTGTTGAGATCTGTAATGCCAGTTGACTCCGTCTGGATTTATCTCATCGGCGCCGAGAAAAAGAAAACGCGTTAAAAAAAATACTACGGTAAAGAAAATGAGCGCCGCGTATTTATTTCTAAAAAGAACGGTCAGACGATCCCATAATTTCATATTACTTCTTCAACGCCCTGACAAATTTCTTTACGTAATCAAACCCGCTTTTTATTTCACTTTTAGTCAAATAGCCGGGAATAAAAAATGACCATATTAATAGTGCAAACAGGATAATAAAAAACGGTATCTTGATGTTAAGCGGCAAAAAGGCGACCATCGAGATTGAGAAAGCCTGGACCAGAATGACAAGATGGTCGATATTAAAATAACTGAATTTTAGTTTTTTACCGATCGCGATATTTATATATAAAAAGGACAGTACTGCCCCGAACGCCATTCCCCACGCCATACCCGGAAGGGCCCCTATATTATGATAGGTACCGAAAAAGAACGCCGCCGTCCCCGTCAGTAACAAAACGAATCCGATAATCATGTGCTTCACCATTTTGGCCGGTATGAGAACGCTCGACTTAACTATATTAATAAATGAATAGAGAATAAAAGCGAACATTACCGGAGATATGAGACTGTAAGAATCTTTATACTTGTCCCCGCCTACTACCAGACTTACAATCTCTGGAGCCCAGTACGAAGCAAAAGCTGCCGCGGCTATGACACTAATAAATATCTTGTCGAAATTCCTTGTGAAAAGTTTTTTAAAATCATCGATGTCCTTAACATATTTTTCCGAAAGAACCGGAAGGTTCACGTCGGTCACGGCGTCCGAAATACTCATTAATTTTTTTGCGTATAAAAGTGCGAACGCAAAAATAGCAATTATCTCAGGGGAGTTAAATAGCCCAAGCACATTGTTTCCGAATTTTTCCCAGTTGGTGTAAATGATCTTCACAAGATAGATCGCCATACTTATAGAAAATATTTCTTTGAACAGGCGCTTAAAATCCGAACGGCTGGGAAACTGCATACTTCCTCTTAAAGGCTTGAAAGCTATATAACCCAAAACAATAGAACTTAGTGCATTAAACATGAAGAACGCGTAAAAATAACCGTTAACCCTGTAAGCCAAGACCAAAGGAATAAAAATAACTACACTCGCAGCGGCAATCGCTACCTGATAAAGAAAAAGCTGTTTAAATCTTTTTGTGCCCGATATGACCGAATTCAATATGCTTTGGACTCCCTGGAAAATTAAAGTTATAGCATATATTTTAATGGGAAGGACAAGAACAGCGTTCTTGTAAATATCGACCGCCACATAATTTGCCGCGAAAAAAAGCCCAACGGCAATAGGAAGTGTGATGACATATCTTATAACGGCCGAGGTTACAAATATCTTGAAAACTTCTTTATCATCGGACGCTGAAGAAATTTCACGGGTACTCGCCGAGGCAAGCCCGAGGTGTTGGTAAATACCCAAAGCACCGCCGATGGAAATCGCAAGCTGTACGACACCCCACTCACCCACACTTAATACGCGGATTATCACGAAAGTCTGTACCAGTCCTAAAAGCATGGCCAAGGACCTGGACACAAAACTTATTACTTGCCACTTTCCCAGCTCTTTCATATTTCTATAGTATAAGTATATTCCCTATGTATAAATTTCGGGTTTTCACTTTATTGGACATACCGGCAAAAACTCTGTACTCCCCAGGTTCCAAAAAGGACGGGAAGTTGACATTCAAATCTTCAATATAGTAACGCCCGGAATCCCAGTCTGCAGGATCTATAAGTGAAAAAGAAGGCAGGTTGGCGATCTCGTACAACTCCCCGGTTTTTTCATTCATAAAAGTCATGTACATCACAAAACCATTCAGGGAATCACTTTCTCTTTTATAAAACACCAGTCTGAAATTTTCGGCAATTCCTCTTACCGCTTGTTTCGGATAATCGTAATCGGCTATTTCGGTTCCGTACAAAATATCGTATTCATATTTTGCGGGGTAACTGAATTTTTCCTGCATCGGTAATAAATCAGTCTTTTCATGCAGTCCCACTTTCTTGAAAACAAACAAATTCCCACACCCGGTTAAAAGTTCATAATCCTTACTTTTAATAATATCGGCTGTAACATCACGCACTAAACTTGTCTCCACATCCAGGATAGTTAGAATTTTACGGGAGAAAACATCAACTATTACGTAATCAGCACTGGTGTATAGACCGGGAAATATTGCGTAGGTCTCTCTCAGCGATAAATGAGCTCCCAAATAGTCGGGTCCCGTCACTGAAGCTTCATTGGGTATCAAATTAACGATCTTTTCGGCGCAATCGACATCTTTATTATCCAAGTCCGGTAGTTTCACCACATCACCGATCCTAAGTTTGCTCTTCCAGACAGCTTCCGGATCCGATTCAGCCAAAACTCTTTTTCTCACAGCCTGATCTATCCACAGATAAACAGGGTTGTTAAAAGCGTACGATGTCTTGATGCCTGAAATGATAAGGAGCAGTGAGAAAATGAGCTGAACCCCCTTCGTAACACGCGGGCGTCTTTTCTTTAAATTACCCGCCGTATCCGCGATCATTCCTATTGCATAAATAGACGAGATGAAAAGTATGGGGATTATCATGGAAATTCTATGGTTGGTTATCTCAGCTGTACCGACACCGTCCGCCGAAGTCAGATAATTTATCATGAAGTCGGGGATGGCGATAAATAAAATTTGCGGATAAGCTAAAGGCAAAAATAGAACGGGGTCAAAAGTTTTTCTGAGATTGTCTATGCGGTCGCCTCCGAAAAATATCCTTATCGCCTTCTGATGATCGAGAACCATTCCTACAAGAACATCGGTGTAAGACTCGCCGAAGGCATCATACCTGCTTAAAAAATAGTTGGGTTTTGACACATCCCGTGTGGTGTCCCCTACAATACCTATCTCATGTGCGAATTTGTTATAGCCTTCTACCCTGTACCGGGAAAAAGCCGGAATTATTATAATAAAAACCGTTATGAACCAAAATGTGGAAACAGCGAGCATGGAAAGACCTAGTTTTCCGGTATTAGTTTGATAAAATTTCTTTCCCTCTTCTTTTACAGGTCTGAATAAAAGAATGAACAACGAATACATCACGACATATAAAGGAAGCTGTTCCTTTCCGGACATTGTGATGACAAGGAGTATCCAAAATATAACTAAATTCTTTTTGCTGAAGTTTTTTTCTGTGTACATTTTCTCAAAAACGTAGAATGCTCCAAAAAAGAACGGTACGGCAGCCGTAACACCGTGAAACCCGGTCCATGCGTTTAAGTACCCGAGAGCCGGATACAAAAGGTACGCGACACCGATCATCGCCGAAGCGGCCTTTGAACCGAGCCTCAAATAGGCGATCTTGTAAACCAAAAATGCAGCCAGGATTAATAACACGAACTGTGAAATTACCAGCGTGAGCGGGTGCTGATATAAAGCAAACAACGGAAGAAACAATAATAAGATCGGGTCGACGTGGCTCATGGCCCATCTGGGAAGGTTGGTTCCAAAGTAATCGGTGAGATACATAAATCTTCCGTGCATCGTATTCCAAAGCATCTGCGACATGTTCCCTAGATCAAACTTGCCGAAATCAAAATTGTTGTACCGGAACACGTTGATGCGGAAGTTCACCGCAATATTCACAACGACAACTGCGGCCAGCAGAAATATGAATACGTTTTCTCTAATAAACTTTATAGTTTTCATTTTTCCGTCAATCCAAAAATCTGTATTTTATTAACGTAAACAAAGCGTGTATCCCGTCCCTCCACGTTATTTTCTTGCCCTCACTGTGAGTGCGGCCCCTATAAGAAATAGGGACTTCCCTTATCTTTAAACCCGACTTTAATATTTTTGCCGTTATTTCAGGTTCAAAATCGAACCTTTCCGATTTAATATTTACTTTTCTCACAAAGTCCCCGGGCATTAATTTGTAGCAGGTCTCCATGTCGGTCAGCATTACACCGAAAAAAAGGTTCGTAATCAGGGTCAGCACTTTATTACCTATGTAGTGGAGAGTGGACATGTCCTCGTAACTTCCTGAAAACCTACTTCCATATATCACCTGGGCGTGATGCTCATCTAAAGCGCGGATGAGCTTGTGATAGTCGTTGGGATCGTACTCAAGATCGGCGTCCTGCACAATAACGTAATCCCCGGTTGTGTGCTCAAACCCAAGCTTCAGCGTATGCCCTTTGCCTCTATTCTTTTCTTTATAGAAAAAACGGACGTCGGGGTGCTCCTTTTCAAGCCTCTTTAGAATATCGGTCGTGCCGTCCGTGGAGGCATCGTCAACAACAATGATTTCCTTGTCCAAGCTTTCGACGGCTTTAATCTCACCTAAAATTTTCTCAATCGTGTTTTTCTCGTTATACACCGGAACAACAATAGATAACTTCATATTTAGTCCTTTCGTTCAAACCTTACTATTTTAGCAAAAAACTCAGCTCCGTTTACATTATAACTAAAATCTTTCACGGGTCTCAGGTACGGTCTGGAACCCAGGTCCAGTTCCATTGTGGTGTTGTGCTCATTTGTGATTAAAAAATAGTCGGCTCCCGTTTGCCGGAGAGCCTCATAAGTTAAATTCTTTTTGCTCTCAGTGTTGTAGTAAAAACCTGAGACCTTTGGAGTATCCAAAACATTTAAATAAAAATCGGACACGCTACTCACATCATTATATGCGACTTTCCCCTCAAGATTGCGTGCGACGTACTCAGCTGCGTTTTTTACGGAAATGAAAATATCTTTATGTAGACTGATCACCGACCAGGACCAAAGTGACGTTATTACTACCAAAGAAACTACCGTGGGTAAAAATTTCTTTTTTATTATAAAAAAGATGGCCAACACCTGCATTGCAAACAATGCAGCAAAAAGAGGCTTGTCCAGAATGAGGAACTGCAATTTTAGAATAAATTGGGAACCCGCGTAAAAAAGCAGTAACACCCCTGCAAATACGAATAACTTTTTGTTCTCTTTTCCGGCTTCCCACCACTTTTCCAAACTCAAAGTTAATAAAAGAATTAACAATGGAATAATGGCAACGAAGAGCCTTGGAATGGCCGCCGGCCAAAGAAGTATCAGCAGCAATTCCCAAAATAAGAAAATTGAGATGTGGGGATTATTTTTGAAAAAAACAAGCATTTCCTTTTTGCGGGCGATAAATAAGACAAATGCCGGAACAAACCCATAGATCGAAAATAAACTTGCGAAATAAGTCCAGATCATTTTTAGGTCATATGAACGACCCGCAGGTTCCTCAAGATACTTGGATACAAACGGATTTCTATATAGGAACCAGGGCAGGACAACAAGCAAAATACCCGTCCCGTAATAAAAATAAACCCTGATCTTTTTCAATTCCAACTTTTTTCCGTGATCGATAAACAGGGATAGAAGTAAGGAGGCCGCTAGCATGTATCCTTCGAATCTGGTTAAGATAGAGAGTCCGGCCACGATACCGAGTATAAATAAACGTTTAAAATTCCAACTGTCCTTCCATTTTTTATATAAATAAATTGCAAGAAGTGCTAAAAGCGCGAACGGAACATCTGCCATAACCCTGATCGACCAATACAAAAAGTCGGGGTTAAGTAAAAGTAAGAGCATTCCCACAAAAACGAAGCGGGGATCTTTTATAATCTGTCTTAAAAATTTCTCGAATAAAAAAAACCCGGCCAATCCCACAACGAACATAAATCCTCTCGCCCAGACTACGGGATCCGCGGCCGTGGGCCTGACTGCTAAGGAAAACGAGTATAAAGGAGGTCTTTTTTCGTCCTCGGGGTAACTACCTTTTCTTATAAACTCCGAGCCTCTGAGAATTCTGTACGAATCGCCCCATTCCGCCGTATTCACATTCAATAAAAGAATGTGCACAAAAATAAATAAAACGTAGGGTAAAAATTTATATATAGTTTTTGATTGCAAAGTCATATATTTCATCTATGGCCTCGATTTTTTTGTTCCACGAATATTTTGATCTTATGAGCTGAACATCCACATCCCTCGGCATGCCGGTTATCTCTACAATTTTATCGGCAATATTCTGCGGTTCCATATTTTCAAGATAAAAAACTCCCCTGATATCTTCATTTATTTTAAAGCCCGAAACCAGACAGGGAATTCCGCACGACAACCCCTGCATAACAGCTTTGGGCAACCCTTCCCAGGACGAAGGAAGAACAAATATGTCAGACACCTGGTATGCTATCGGAACATGGGGGTACGGGGTGTAGCCGGTTTTAATTATTCTGTGCTCCACTTTTTTCAATTTCATCTGCTCGTTAAGTTTTTCCAAATAGGTGGGGTCACCTGTTCCCGAAAGTAAAAGTTTGTAATCATCGGGAAGCAGAGCCAAAGCATCGATCAGCAGGTGAATATTCTTTCTTTCATTCATAACCCCGTGATTAAGTATTACTTTGTCGAATCTATCAAGCCCTATTTCTCTGCGTGATTTTCCTTTTTCCTCGTCACCCACCGGAACAAACATTTCCGTGTTCACGCCTGTTTCGATCAAAAAACATTTTTTAGGATTGGCACCGTAATATTCCTGAGCTTCTTTTTTGTTATCTTCGCTGACAAAAACACATGCTGAGGCTGCCTTTACAGCCATTTTGTCGGAAAATACCGCCATCGGCCAGCCGAGCATTTTCGACATCGGTTTAATAGGTTTTCCCTGCTTCTCGAAAGTAATCCACCTGCCTTTTGCCGTGTTGTGAAAATGGACTACCAAAGGAATCTTGAGCTCATTAGCCCAGGGAAAATGCTTTTTCAAAAATACTCTGTAGGCATAGAGCCACACAGCAAAATGCCCGTGGCAATGAATTACATCAGGTTTATTCTTCTTTCGGTATTTTAGATAGCGAAAAAATAAAACAATACTGCTAGTGAAAAAAATTGTATCGGGGTAGGGCTCACGATCAATTGCGTTGATCTCCAAGCCTTCAAGTTTGACGGGGCCGCCCGAGTTAGGCCATTGCCCGCAAAACAAAGTTACCTTATGACCCGCTTTCAGTTGCGCTGCGGTAATCTCATACGGATGGGGAGCCAGTCCCTGCCATGGATTCGGCCAATCGTAGACTATTCTTAAGATATTCACACTTTTAACTCCATAAATATTTCCTCATAAGAGTCTAGCATTTTATCAAGTGTAAATCTCTCCATTGCCTTATTTACGGCATTAACACCCATCTTCCGTGCCGACTCCGGATCGTTCTTCAGCTCAACCAGTTTATTCTTAAAAACACCGAATTTACCGGGTTCTAAGAGAAAACCTGTTTCCCCGTCGGTTACCGCATCCGAAACACCGCCCAAATTAAAGGCTACTACAGGAAGTCGACCGAACATGGCCTCAACCAAAACCATGGGAAATCCTTCGACCCTCGCTGTCGGAAAGACAAAAGCGTCAA
>MEWF01000018.1:7946-8205 GCA_001773255.1 candidate division WWE3 bacterium RIFOXYC2_FULL_42_13 | reverse complement strand
TTTCCTCTCAAAGTTATTCTTCCCCCGCTTTTTCCGGAAATAACACCCAGCTCTTCCTGCAACGCACCCGACCCGACAATATCCAGGGTAAAATCTTTCATATCGTCTCCTGCCAAAACTTCCGCAAGTCTTCCTATACCCTTCGAGCGTATTAACTGGCCGACGTAGAGGAGACGGAATTTTTCTCCCGTAATGCCCCCACTTTCAACCGTCTCAATTATTAAAGGTTTTATTCCGTTGTTAATAACTCTAACCTTAG
>MEWF01000018.1:7431-7828 GCA_001773255.1 candidate division WWE3 bacterium RIFOXYC2_FULL_42_13 | reverse complement strand
GGGAAGGTCGAGAAAAGATCTTACGAAACCTTTGATCGATGGATCGCTTTTTAACTTTGTCTGAAACTCCCCAATCTTTGTACCGTGCGAAATAGAAATTATAGGCAGTCCGAACTCTTCTTTATTTCTAATTACACCTATCGCTCCCGAACTTTGCCCAATAATTAACCCGAATTTTTCTTCTTCCTGTAATTCGCGGAATACTTCGTATGATTTTTCTATCCAGCTGTCTTTTTTAGAAACCGTTACAGAACTGTAATGACCGGTCTTGCACTCGACGAATATATATTTAACACCGTTCTCTTCGGCGTGCTCTTTTCCATTCACTTCTTTGGGGGTAAACACCGTTACTTTGTGCCCACGAGAGACCAGTCCTTCACACAAAAGTTTGTTCTGG
>MEWF01000018.1:0-7407 GCA_001773255.1 candidate division WWE3 bacterium RIFOXYC2_FULL_42_13 | reverse complement strand
CTGAAGGTCGTTGATTTTATAAACACGGCGATCTTCATCTAAAGTGCCTCCTTTAAAATGAGAGCTTCCATTTGAGCGACGTTCATTTCTATATCAAAATCGGATGCGGCTTTTTTATAGGCTGCCTCAGCCAACTTACCGGCAAATTCTTTGTCATTCAGAACTTTCTTCAGGGCTTCGGCCAAAGCCGCAGGGTCTTTTTGAGGAACTATCACACCGCTTATTCCGTTCTCCAAAAATTCTGCAGTACTTCCTGAATCGGTGGCTACAATGGGTAAACGTGATGCTGCAGCTTCAAGCAGAACATTAGCTATACCGTCGGCATCTCCCTCATCCGTGTTTATACCGGGAAATACGAATACGTCACTTTCCGGGTAATACTTACTCGTTTCCGAAAACGGAAGACCGGCACCTCCTCCTAAAATCTCTACCTGACCTGAGAGTTCTAAAGTTCCTATCAGTTCGCTAAGTTCTCCGAACAAACGTCCGGGTCCGACAATGAGCATTTTGAATCTCACGCCGTCGTCATGAAGGATCTTGGCCGCTTCCAGCAAATACTTTTGACCTTTTTTTTCTTCAAGCCGTCCGACGTTCAATATTAAGGGAACATCAGACTTTCTATCCGCACTTTTAAATTTAGCCAAATCCAGGCCATGATATTTCAATAAAATTTTGTGAGAGTGCGCAGTATCAACCGCCCCGATACAATTTTCATACGCATGTTTATTGCAAATCAAAACGAAGGCCGCATTCTCTGACTTTTCTTTCATGCAGTGGGGATTAACGGTCACGTCTTTTGCGTGTGCGGATATCGCATATGGAACACCGAGTACGGTCGCGGCTACCGCTGCAATAGTACTGGATTCCGACATAAAATGGGCAAGTATAAGATCGGGTTTAAAGGAGGAAAAGATCAGGGCGTAGCCCATTCCTTTGAACAAAGTGTAGTAGCGGCGACTTGCAGACATTCCGCATGAATTTAAAATACCCAAAACTGTCGAAACATTTCTTTTCGCTGTGAATAAAAATCTTAAGGATAAAATAATATCCGAAACGGAAAGTCTTTTGTATCTCACCAAAGGCTTCAGTACAGAACTCACCTCACCCGAACCTTTTTGCAGGGAAAGTATAGAAAGATCCAGATTTCCTCTTTCAGCTAACTTCGCCAGCTCACGCTCGATGAAGGTCTCCGTCAGCACCGGAAATTCCGGTACGAAGATGATGACCTTCTTTTTAGTGCTGTCCGGTTGAACCATTGGTGTTAAGTAGTACTGTCTGGTACAGATTCCTTGTATCTATTTTAACCATACCGTTAGTTCTTTTACCAACAGCAAAATACGTGAAGCCCATTTCTTCAACCTTTGCACGATCCAGTAAGTTTCTTCCGTCGAATATAACAGGTGATTTAAGTAATGTTTTTACTTTATCCAGCTCTACTGTTGCGAATTCCTTCCATTCGGTAAGTACGAATAAAGCATCAGCTCCCTGCATGGTCTCATATTTATCCAGGCAGTACTCGACGTTAACAGCACCCAGTGCCTGTTTGGCGTTGTACATCGCTTCGGGATCGTAAACTCTGAGTTTGGCGCCCAACCCCCTTAATTTTTTGACTATTTCTATGGAAACGGAGTCTCTTATATCGTCAGTGTTTCCTTTAAAAGCCAGGCCGAGTATTGCGAAGGTTCTTCCGGCAAGGTTCTTTCCGAAATGTCTGAGCACTTTGTTCATGAAGTTCTCCCTTTGAGCTACGTTGACCTCCATAACACTTCTGAGAAGTTTGAAGTCGTAGTCCTGATCGGTCGAAGTTTTGTACAGAGCTGCAACATCCTTGGGAAAACAACTTCCTCCGTATCCTATACCCGCGTTCAGGAAAGCGGACCCGACTCTTTTATCCAGACCCATTCCTCTGGCTACGACAGTAACGTCGGCGCCTGCTCTTTCGCATATCTGGGCTATTTCGTTTATAAAGGAAATCTTGGCTGCTAAAAATCCGTTTGAAGCGTACTTGATCATCTCTGCCGATCTAAGGTCGCATTCTACAATAGGAGTATTCAGGTGTTCGTAAAGTCTTCTCATAACTGCATGGGCTTTTTCAGAATCGGATCCCACAACAGTTCTGTCGGGGGCGGCCATATCTTCAACGGACGATCCTTCTCTTAAAAATTCGGGATTTGATGCTACGTCAAACTCAATCTGCGGACCTGGAAGATTTTCTCTGATAATCATTTTTACTTTTTCATTAGTTCCTACCGGAACCGTGCTTTTGGTGACAATTACTTTGTATCCGTTCATGTTTTTTCCGATGTCTTTTGCTACTTCCCACACTGCTGACAGATCCGCCGCGCCCGTGTCACTCTGAGGTGTGCCGACGCAAATGAAAACAATCTCAGCGTCTTTTATTCCGTCAGCTATTGAAGTTGTGAATGTGAGCCTGTTCTGTGAAATATTTCTTAAAACTATTTCCGAAAGACCGGGTTCGTAAATAGGCATTTCGCCCTTTTTTATCCTATCTATCTTTTCGGTATCTATATCGACACCAACTACGTCATTACCCCAATCGGAAAATATCGCGGCACCTACCAAACCTACATAACCTGTACCTATAACGCATAGTTTCATAGTTTTATAAATTTCACCCCGAAATATATACTTTATGACTTTATGAGGGGCGCTACTTGGCAGTGTTGTAAAGGCCCATGAGATCGTTCAGCCTTATCTTTAGAACGTCAAATCCCATCTTAATGGAGTCACGGACGGGACTTACCCGCGTGGTCTTAACGTGAGTCCAGACTATCGGAACTTGTTTGACATTATACCCTAGTTTCTTGGCTAAGTACAAAACCTCTACATCCCATGCTCCTGTGTAAGGTTTGTCTAATTCTTTGGTGTTTTTACCATAAACTTTCATTCTTCCGAAGATATTTTTTGCTACTTTACCTTTGAAAAGTTTGAAACCGCACTGACTGTCCCTTATACCGGGCAAAGCGACAATCTGTATCATAAAATTGAATGCTCTTCCCATAATGTGTCTGTAAAAAGGTTCTCCCACACGCTCCGCACCTATTCCTTCTCTCGAAGCGATCGCGATATCAAAATTCTGGTCGGTGACCCATATCGCGAGTTTTTTCAGTTCGGTCATGGGAGCGGAAAGATCGGCGTCCGCCATATATATGAGATCCCCAACTGCCGCATTCATTCCCGTCAACACGGCAAAACCTTTTCCTTTATGAGGATTTCTGATTACTCTGACCTCGGGATTTTCGATTGAATACTCTTCCACAATCGCTGCTGTAGCGTCTTTGCTCCCGTCGTCGACCACAATGATCTCGAAACTTTCGCAGAAGGTTCTCATAAAATTCACAGCCTGCGTTAAAGACGAAGATATTTTGTCCGCCTCATTGTAGGCGGGTATTACTACTGAATAGTCCATGCTTGTTATTTTTTATCACCCTTCCAGATTATTTTACTATAAACTGTAAAGTTCCATATTAATCCGAATATTATACCAATTAGGAAAGCCGTATTTGAAACAAGAGTTGTGTCACCGAACGTATTCACGGAAAATCCTACAAGTCTTGAACGCACCGCTATGGGTATTGAAGAAGAGACAATATAAACAACAAACCCCAGTACTTTCTTTTTCGTTCCGTCGATCTTTCTTTCTCCGAACGACCAGTAGTTATTTAAAAGGAAAGTTACTATCATGGCGGTAAAGCCCGAGGCTAGAGCTGCACTGCGGGAACTCAGGATACCGATACGTAAAATATTGAAAAGCCCGGCGTCGACAATAAATCCGATCCCCCCGACTACCAAAAATCTTACAAAGTTCTTATTTTCGTTATACCTGAGTGTCACGACAACTCTCAGTGAGTCCGTCATATTATTTTTTTCCATCTTGGAATCACCGCGATCACGCAGACCGAATTTTATCGGAACTTCTTTAATTTTTGCTCCGAGCCTGTGCATCTTAAATAAAAGATCAATCTTGTATGCAAATCCCTGAGATAGTATTGTATCCAAAGGGAGGCGATCCACAAATCCCTTTACGCGGGATGCTTTAAAACCCGAAGTGAAATCGTTTACATTAAAAATCCCCAGTACGAATTTCGAAAAAATATTGCCGCCTACACTAAAAAATTTACGCTTAAATGCCCACTCTTCCGGAATGCTCCCGCCTTTCGTAAATCTTGAACCGACCACGTAGTCGTATCCCTTTTCTATCTCGTCTATAAGTCTTACAACATCTTTAGGGTCGTGTTGAAAATCAGCGTCCATCTCAACAACTACGTCAGCCCGCATACCGTTCATTGCTTCTTTAAAACCGTAAACATATGCCGCACCTAAACCGGCCTTAACTTTTTCCATTAACAAATGCAGGTTGGGATAAACTTTCATTTTTTCACGCACTATATTTGCGGTACCGTCGGGAGAATTTCCTTCGACCACGAGAATGTGAAAATCGTGCTTAGGTCTCTTTAGAAATTCCTGCTGAAGAACATCGGTTAGCCTTCCGATATTATCCGCTTCATTATAAGTAGGTATCACGATAACTATTTTCATATTTAGAAATTCAGGACAGTGTACAGAAGGAGGAAAATGAGTACGCCAAACACAACATATTCGGCGGCAATAAATTTTGTCAGCCTACCCTCAAGAGCGTGATGTATCAATCCCCAAAGAATATATGCAAATGAAGAAACTCCTGATAAAAATATCAATACTCCGTGATTATACCGGAAATAATAGAACAACAGACTTATTATGAACGCAAGAGTCAGTAAAACGGAATATTCAACAATGTGTAAATCGCTTTTTTCTTTCATAAAACTATTCCGGGCGCTAGGACAAACCAGATACTGGCGACCACAAGGATCAGAATTCCCAAATGGGCAACAGTGTGACCCGTAAATTTGTGCAATCCCTTTCGTCTTGAATACCAAACATCGAGAGCCAGTAAAGTTCCTACAAACCCCCCGAAAACGGCACTCACCGTTTTGGTTGCAGTAGTAACGTCAATGGCGGGTTTTTCGGAAGGCGCCTGAGTATACACCGGTTTTTGTACAGCCTCCGAAGTACCCTCGGTTGCAGGCTCTTTCTCCCTTTCGGATACTGCCGCGGTTCGGGTAGATTCTTTTTCCAGAACTGTCTGTTCTTCGTAAACAGAAGCCACCTGAGCCGCATTCCTTGGCCTGCCGAAAAACTGCACAACCAATGTTGTTTCGTATCCCTCCATAACACCATTGACAACGGCAAAGCCTATTTCATCGTAGTTTGAACTCAAAAGATTCTCTTTATGCGAAGGGGATTTCATCCACGCCTCGACCACATCTTTTGAACTTTTAAAATTTTTGGCTAGATTCTCTCCGGCGTAAATATAATCGTAGTTCTGCCCCAGAATAAAATCCCAGGGTTCCGTGCCGTCGGGGGATATGTGCGCCCAATACTGATCTTTGAACATGTCTTCAGCTTTTTGGTAAGCGGCCGAGGTCAACGCAGAATTTAGGCGCAGTTCGGACAACCCCGACTCCTTCCTTTTCGCGTTTGTGTAGGTCAGAAGATCTTTTACCGAAATATCCGAAGCATAACCGAGAACCCCCGGTACTACTTTAGGCAAAAACCTGAATATACCCGCTATGAGCAGCATCGCGGCACAATACACAATTATAGCTCTATTAGAAAGAAGGGTTGCGCGCGTTTTTTCTTCGGGATGGGGCAAAAAATGGTGTATAAACTGGAATTTTTCAATTGATTTGGGCTGTTGACGCCAATCTTTTATGATATTTGACTTCTTTTTGCCTGTAAGTACGGACATCAATGAAATTATATCTCAAAGACAGGGAAAGGACTAGAAAAGAGGTTTTGGAGCCAATTCCTTGAAAATTACCAGTTGAAATAGGATGATCTACCACTATTTCTATCCGACCAAGAATCCTCGTAACTCCAGCTATTATCGTAATAGGATGGGGTGTACCAGCTCGATGAACCCCCGGAATAATATGAACTATTGTAACCATATCCGTTACTGTATGTTGGCCCTGTGTAGGAATAGTTATCGTATGTATAAGCGTTGGATCTCGATCTATAGTAACCACTTACGTAGGTACCATTGCTCCTATAATACCCGTTAACCCAATAAGCCGAAGCCTCTTCTGATAGCGAAAAAGCTGCCAAAAGAAAAATGGAAAAGGCCATTACAAAAGACAATAATTTTTTCATAATGCTTCGACTATACTATCGGATAGTAATGCAGTCAAATATGCTTCTTGATTAACTCAAACACTTCCTCGGGAGAACCGGAACCGTCAATTTCAATAAGAATACCTTCGGAACGGAATTTTTCTATCGATTCCATAGTTTCGTTATTGAAAATCTCAAGTCGCCTTATTATCGCTTCTTCCTTATCATCATCTCTTTGTTTTAGGACACCTCCGCATTTGTCGCAAGTTCCTTCGGTCTTGGGTGGGTTTGAAATAACGTTGTAGACTGCACCGCATGTCTCACACGTCCTTCTCGTCGATATTCTCATCAAAGAAATCTCGCGGGGTATGTTTATAAAGAAAACTTTATTGTACTTGGGGTCAAAATGCTTCAGATCTTCCATCGTCCTCCCCCAACCGTCCATTATAAATCCCTTCTCAAAACCCGGTGCGGAAACGGCTTCTTTCAATAGTTCAGCAACTTTATCGTGGGGTGCTAACCGACCGTTCGATATGTCGTCGTTGACCTCGTTGTACCACGGATGCTCGGGTTTAAGGTCGCGCAAGACCTGTCCGACTGACACCAAAGGCAATCCGAGGTGTTTACTCAGCAATTCGCCCTGTGTACCTTTTCCTGAGCCGGCAGGCCCCATTAATAGTATCTTCATAGTGAGATTAGAGTCCGGGAAGTCCCAGATCTTGCAACTGCCCCCTCATTTGTTTCTCAACTTTCTTGTCGACATCTTTAAAAGCATCGTTTAGAAGTTCTCTCAAAGCCTTGTCGTCCTCACCATCTATTTCAAGTTTTTCAATTCTTTTATCTCCCCTTATAACTATTCTGAGCCTTCCTTTTTCGGAAGTTACAAAAATATTCTCCATCTGTTTTTTAATATCGGATTGGGCTTTTCTTAATTTATTTAGGTCTTTTAACTTATCGAACATTTTTTATCTCCTTAGAATAAAAACTTATCGTAGCTTCTTGTTACCATTAACGACTCAGTCTGCCTAATTGTCTCAAGTACAACGGAGACCACGATGAGCAGACTTGTCCCTCCAACGGTCATAGCTGTGGTACTGGCAGACTGCTGAAAAAAGAACGGGAGTATCGCGATCAAACCAAGGAAAACCGCACCAGCCAAAGTTATGCGGTTCACAACACTTTTAAGATAACGCGCAGTGCCCATACCCGGTCTTATCCCCGGAATAAAAC
>MEWF01000017.1 GCA_001773255.1 candidate division WWE3 bacterium RIFOXYC2_FULL_42_13 | reverse complement strand
TGAGATTTCCAAGAAACCTGATGTTGATTTACCAACCTTCTTTTGAATTCCAGGTGACCAAATTTGAACGGTAGCATGGTGGGGAGGGTGGGGATCGAACCCACATAGCCGGTTTTTCAGACCGGTGCCTTGACCAACTTGGCTACCGCCCCGCGCCGCATTACACTACAAAACAAAATTATCTGGAGCGACAGACCGGACTCGAACCGGCGACCTTCTCCTTGGCAAGGAGACGTTCTACCAACTGAACTACTGTCGCGCACAAGGACATTATAAAGGAGGGTATCTAAAAATCAACAACTACGGCCTAACAGCGCACAAAACAAGGTTAGGCGGATTTTACCAACTTCCTCCGCCACCACCACCTCCTCCTCCTCCGCTCGAGCCTCCTGAAAATCCGCTGCTAAAACCGGAAGAACTTCCGGAGGAGCCGCTGGCACTGCGATAAGAGCTATTAACTACAGAGTTCATTACAGCTAGTCTGGTCACATCGTCGCCGCGGTACCAATCAGGGTTGGTGTTAAAAAGGTCTTTAAACCGTTTGAGCCAGACATCTTCGACCCCGAAGGCTGTAGCAAAAGGCAGGAGTTTTTCGAAAAACATCATTTCCTGAGCCTGAAAATCAAACTGAGGGTCCTGGCTTACCAGAAAATTCTTTAATGACACAGCTTCGGAGTAAGTTTGAATACTGTTGTTCGGCCTTTCCGGGCTTTTTCTACCCAAAATAATGGACACCAGCGCCAGAAATATGTTGGCGACAAATAAAGAGACCGACGCAAGCACTGTGTATGCTCCGGACGTGTTGACGGGATTTGACTTGAACACGCCGCTCTTTTTTAGGAACTCTCCGGCTGACGGGGCAAGAGAGACGCCCGCCAAACCGAACCTTTCACTTTTTCTAAGTTCTTTTGCGGACACTTCTGAAACATCATCGGGAAAAATAGCTTTATACAGATCTTTTTCGTACTTTCTTAGAGATTCAATGTCGTTATTTACGCCCCTGGAAAATATAAATTCTGATTTATCTTTATGTGTGATTTTTATGTAGCCTCTTTGGGCCAACGAAATAATTGTGGCGGGTACGGCCTTATCGCCTGCGGTAACATCGGCGGTTATAGCTGTTTCCACAGGCGTTAAAATCTCCCCGTCCGCAGTTTTGGGAGGTGAGAACCACGCGCTGACGATCCTCGCATTATCTTTTAAGTGTTTTTTCTCTTTTAACCACTTAAGCATCAGGAAAAGAGGAAGTGCGATATAAAAGCTTACAGCCAAAACGGCTAGTAAGATAAGCAGCAATGTGGCAAGAAACGAAAGCTTGTCGGGCGAGGGTTCCAGAATTTGCGCGTAACCTTTCGGGAATTTGACGGCAAATGTAAATGCCTCCCTCGGCCTTACTAAACCGGTTTCGAAACTGATTTTGTTAGCGCTTTTGTTTACGGTACAATCGGCGGCAGTACTTCCTACAGGGCCTGTGTAACAAACCCCGTCTAACTCCCCTACTCCGAAACCCTGCTCAAAATTCACGTTGGCTAAAACAGTATTAATTGGTATACCCCAGCCGCTTCCTACGGCATTCCAATAAAATTCGTCAAAAGAATCGAAATATGTAAGTGCACCGCCAACGGTGTAATTAATAATGTAAGCGTGCCGTCCCGTAATAGTTTTGTTAGGGTCGCCGATCTTTATGGTTAATTCTCCGTCCGTTTTGGTTTTGGAATAAGTGTAAGGCTTCCCTCGTTCATCATTGATGCCGGTAACCTCAATATCCATTATGAAGGATTTTTCGTCTTGATTAACTTTTTTATACGGAATGTTGCGAAAAATTCCATGTCGTTGTTCTGAACCGAAATCGTAAAGAATAGTTTCCGTGATATTCACGGTACCGTCTTGGTTCACTTGAGCGTCAAATTTTAGGGAATGAATTAATTCTTCGGCCAAAACAACACGGGAAGAAAATAAAATTATTGAGACGACCAATAATTTACGTAGAAATCTCATATTCATATTAAAGCACGTTGACTGAAATTATTAAAAGGGGGCGGATGTGAACACGAATTGCCCCCTCCAGAAAAATTTAAAATGGTGGGCGAGACAGGACTTGAACCTGCACCGGTTTTACCCGACAACGACCTCAACGTTGCGCGTATACCAATTCCGCCACTCGCCCAAACACAAGGAATTATACCAGATTAGTTCCTTATTTAATCGCCAGATTAAAATCCTATTTAATCACTATTTCTTCGGCTTGAATAACAGTGGACTCTGCGTAACCCCAAGTTAGAACGCCTTTTATTTCCACATGTTTGCCATCAAACACATCCATTCCGAATTCTTCCCGTGCGGGAGGGTTGACCTGCAGTTTGTCGATATCCATAGGAAATCCGGCCGCATTTTCTTCTAAAGTGTACGGTGCATCAAAATACAGCCAGTACCAGAAGTCGCCCAGCTCGAGGTCAGCAGGTATCTGCTCCTTTTTAAGAATTCCGTTAAAGGTTTCCAAGGCTACGGAAGTTTCTACAGGCGCAGTCTCATCAAGAGGGGCCTCCTCACCCGTCTTGTTCAAGCTTGTTTCAATACCCCTAAGTCTGTTTTCAAGATTTTTGAGGTAGAAAAAATTGTAGAAAGAAATAAATAGAGCACCGAAAGCAAGGGTAACGATCAAGGCAATTTTTATATTTTTCATTTTAAAAATTAATCAATTACTGGTGCCAGAGGTGGGACTCGAACCCACACACCTTGCGATACAGCCTTCTGAAGACTGCGCGTCTGCCAATTTCGCCACTCTGGCTCTCAATGCTTTGATTATATCGTATTTGAGTGATTGTATATAGGAAAAGAGGAGCCCAAAGATGAAAGTGATCTCTGCTTTGAGCCGGGAACGGAGTCACTGCGGGTGTTCCTTACAGATGTGGTATTATACGGGAAAATCAATAAAAGGAGGAGAAATGTGCGCTGCCGGAAGATTGAAAAGGGAAGACGCTATAACCATCACAGGGGTGATACTCCATAAGTTGGCATATCTTGATGTCGTGAAGCAAGAATGGCCGACAGTAACCATGGAATGCTCGTGGGGAGACGGTATGGAAGAGGCTTACCTTACTTGTGCACTGAAGGTAACATTCTCACATAAGGTGAATTCTCCAAAAATCAGTGTTTTAATCGACGGGTTTGTACAGATTAAAGACAAAATTGTCGAGTTTAAAGCACTAAACCCACACCGTTTCGCAAAGAGCCCCGGAGGGAAAGATCTGCTAGATTATTTAGATTCCGTCGCTCGTGGAGCCCTTATAAAAAAGGTTGACGATTGTTGGAAAGAATATCGAGAGTTTTCATGGCTTAAGGAATGCGGGAACGTATCTTAAAATATTGGCTCACTTTTTGTCTCAGACAAAATTGTGAGCCTTTTTGTTTGTGGAATAAGAAAAATTTATGGTGAGGACGGAGGGATTCGGTCACAACTCTCGCTTCGCTCGGTCGCGACCCCGCCTCGCTCACCCACTTCGTTTGTTCGCTCCGGCATTCTCATCCCTCCTACATGTGATCGCTGTCCGCCTTTGGCGAACACCGCTCACATGGTGAGGACGGAGGGATTCGAACCCTCGACAAACCGGTTAAGAGCCGGTTGCTCTACCACTGAGCTACGTCCCCAAACCCGACAATTATACTACAGGGAAGTATTATCAAAAGCGGTTTCTACCCATTTTCCCAGGAAGAAAGTAATAACTACGACTGCGAATCCTACAAGAAGGTGCTCTGTGATAACTTCAAAGCGGTTTTGTCCCGTTCTCTTTGAAATTCTCAGACTTAGAAGTATCAGGACAAGTGCCGAGTAAATAACACTAATTAGCACGGCGTGACCTACAGGTAAAAAAATAAAAGGGATTACGAATGACAGCCCGATTATAAGTTTTGAGAAAAAAGTGGAAATAGTGATATTGCGTACATCCCTTGCTTTCGGGTGTGTTTTCGACTCTTCGGATATGTGTTCTCCCAGTGCATCTGACAAAGCATCAGCCACACTAACCGTGAAAATCCCTCCGATAATTGCAAGTCTCGCTGCAGAAGAAGAGTAAAGTCCTACTATCATGCCCATTGTTGTAATAACTCCCGAAGCAGTACCAAACCCAAAACCTGCAATCAATGAGTCGGCGATTTTTAGTTTCATAAGTTAAATTATATTTTATGGGACGGTTTAAGCAAGGAAAAAGAAAACGGACATACGGAGTGTTAAATTTTCCGGATGCCCGTTATGGTTATTTGGATTGAAGGAACAGTTTCCCGTCATCGTCCTGCAAAATTTTTTTGGTTCCGATTAGCAAATCTAAAGTTGTTTCAATGTACCGGTTAAGTTCGCCGAGCTGCATTTTTTCCTCGACTTTATAAACGAGAGTCGTGCGTTCCATCGGACCTTCTTCTCTCAGAATCAGGTTTATTACTTGGATAATAAATATCATTGAGTCAGGCATTTATTCCTCCGTTTCTAGTAAGTGGGATTCTATATGAAAAGTCTGTAGTTATCAAATATGATAGAAGCGCAAAAAAGCTACCACCAAAATCTTTTTCAGAATTTTGACGGTAGCGTGTTAAAACGGACAATTTAGATTCTTAGAGCTTTCAGAACGATCGTCTCCACTTCAAAGTGGATTTCATCGACTCCTTGAGTGGCATCAACAACTTTCCACAATTCCGGATCCCTTTTGGCAAGGTCAAGGTAGGTTTTACGGACGCTCGTGTGAAAATCGAGTTTTTCTTTATCCAAGCGGTTCATCTCTTTCTGGGTTTTTTTCCTGGCTAACCCCAGTTCCGGAGGTATGTCTAGTAATATAACCAAATCCGGGACGGTATCTTCAACGACAAACTCTGTGAGGGTATCTATTAGGATCTCAGACACCCCTCTTGCTCCGCATGAGTAAGCGTATGTAGAATAAAAACTTCGGTCAGAAAGAACGACCGTACCTTTTTCGAGCGCGTGTCTTGTGATTCGTATATCCTGGGCGCGCGCTGCGAAGAACAACAAGGCTTCTGTTATTCCGAGAATTCTGAGGTTTTTACGGTCCAGTAGGATTTTTCTTATTGCTTTACCTACAGCGGTTTCTCCCGGCTCAATGACGGACAAAACGTCTATGCCTCTGCTTTTCAACGATTGTTCTAACAACCTAATCTGAGTACCTTTTCCTGAGCCTTCTCCTCCTTCAAAAGCGATTAACATCTCTCCCTCCTTAGTTAGTTGTTTTAATGCCATTGAGATATTAGCAAAATACGGATACTTTTAAAATAGAAGATGCAAATAGACACCGTTCAAATTTGGTCACCTGAAACAGAGGCAGGAAGCTTTAGATATGGTACAAAGATATGTTTTGACTAAGTGAGATAATCTTCTAATGT
>MEWF01000016.1:11324-12552 GCA_001773255.1 candidate division WWE3 bacterium RIFOXYC2_FULL_42_13 | reverse complement strand
CATTTCTTTTTCGGAGAGCCATGGATGGCCGCGCCCGCAATTATCAGTACCGCTATACCCCTTTGTGTACCACGCTTTATAAAACCAAGGGGAGCCGGCTTTCTTTTCGTACGCACTTCCTGGCCAGCTCCCGTATGTATCCCAACCGACGTTATTAATGTAGCCCCCCGTCGTGGAAGAGTATTGAGAGGTTTTAGGATTGTCCAACAGTTTTCTATCGGTTGCTTTTACTGCATCCCTCCACTTGCCAGAAGAGTCGTAGGATGCCTTGCAGTCTTTTCTACACTTATCGCTGTCACAGGCAGGGTTTTCTCCTGTTGCTTTACATATACGAAATACCTGGCATCCCTCGTCTATGCATATAGGCTTATTAGACCTATACGCGTATGTTCTCGCTGCAACTGCTTGCGCTTTGAGCGCTTCTATGTCCCAATCGCTAGGCATTTCCGCAATCCCGTTTAAATACTTTCGGTAAGACATCTCCCCATATACTTTGACGTTTATTGTTGCGTCTTCATCGCTTTTTGATGCATCTGTAAGCCCCACCTTGTAATAAAATTTTAATATTTCTTTGTAGTCTTGCTTGACCTCGGCTCTCCCTTTTGCACCGTACTGGCTCATTCCGTTGTAATGTGTGTAGGCGCCGTAACTGAACGCAGCGAAAGCAGGTCGCATATTACTTGGAGGGTCGGGAGTCTTAGTTTCAGGAGATTCGTAATCTCCTACAGAACCATATTCGTCGCCGTACTTTTGTTTCAAAATACTTTGTTGTTTGTCAGAAAGCTCAGATATCTCTTTTTCCAGATCCTCGAGTTTATTTTGGTAACCGGATTCTTTTTTTGCAGCTTCACTCAACTCCCCCTGAGCAGAACTCTTTCTCGCGTCCAGCTCAGCTTTCGCGTCCAAAAACTCTCTTTGCGTGTCTTCAAGCTCTCCCTTTAACTTCTCCCCCTCAGCCTTATCTTTTTCGTAGCTGACAATTTCCGAATTCAATCCCGTGATTATTTTTATTGTTTCATCGGTTACCGCAGTATTAAACGCCTGGGATAGGGTGGCGAACTGAAAACCGTTTAAACCTATTGAAGTGTTTGTTGCCAAAAATGTTTCGATGTCGTTTAACAACTGCCTTTTGGAATATGTGCGCACAACTTTATTTCTAAGGGATATTTTTTCTGCAAGAGAAGTTTTTCTATCGGCAAGTATCGTGTTTATTTCGTCGAGCTGTTTC
>MEWF01000016.1:0-11289 GCA_001773255.1 candidate division WWE3 bacterium RIFOXYC2_FULL_42_13 | reverse complement strand
TTCTGCTTGTGTAACACTAATCTGTCCGAGAAGGTCGGAAATTTTTTGGGAGATTTGATTTTTTGTGTTGCGGATTTGTTCCAGCTTGCTGCTTGTGGATTGATATTCGTCTTCTTTTTTTTCTATTTGTTTTGCGTAACACGCGGCTTTATCGTCGAGGTCGGAGATGTTTTTGCAGGGGTCGTCTGCAAAGGCATTTGTTGCAAAAAGTACTGTCGAAATAACGAGCAACACGGAAACGGCTACTTTAGGATTAAAGAACCTGGCAACAGAGGGTATTGGCAGATGTATTGTGGGCGTGAACATGTGCGTTAATTATATCAGGTAATATTTAGATGTGACTTATTACATGTGGTGCCTAATTTAGAACCTCTCCGGGTGCCGTCATTTTGTAGATTTTTTTCAAAATAACTGGTAGATTTTAATACAGATATGTTCCTCGCAAAAAATAAGTTCTTTAAGGTTCTTGGTGTTGCATCCTTCCTCTTTCTTTTTCTGAGAATCACGGCCGCATCCCCCGTGTTTGCTGCCGAAGGAGGAGTATGCTCGGGCTACACCCTACGCAATACTTGTGGAGGGCAGAAAACATCGGATGGCCTCGAATGCACTTGTGCGGTGGGATACAGATGTCTGGCTCCCAGCTTATCCTGTTATTGTCAGAAAGACGACACGTGCGGCGTTGCCACAAACATTTGTGATGTTGCTCACGAAGGTATGTGCGGGGTAGCAGGCGGCTGCGGTAAAACAACGACAGTTTGTAAAAAAGTTATTAACACCGCGAGCGGTGGCTATAACTACGACTGTGTTTATGATTCTTCTGCCAACTGTGCCTGTGTTTTGGGGGAAACATGCCCTGATGACGGTATCCATCAATGCTTGTCTACCGGGAGTTGCTGGGCACCTACTCCGACAAGTACCGGAGATTACACTTCTGGAGATTGGGTATACAACGAACCCCCTTATAAAGGTCCTATAATAACGGATATTGCCGGCCTTCTCGCCCCTGTTTTCAAAATTCTTTTCTACACGGGCATTTTTGTCGGAATATTAGGTATTATCTACTCAGGTTATCTGCTTATAGCGAGTGAAGGCGACCCCGGAAGAGCAAAAGAGGGTAAAGACCAGTTCACCGCTGCCATATTAGGCACTCTTTTCGTGTTGTTGTCTGTATTCATACTGCGGGTTATAATTAACAACATCCTGGGTGTTACCACATCAGGATTGTAGTTGGTTCTTTTGAGGGAGGTGTAGAAACAAATAATTTATATGAACTTATTATCTGTATTAGAATCGAAGGTGTACGCACAGACTGCTCAGGCTCCTACCACCCCTTTAACAGGTATAGCGATCACATCAGTGACGGGTCTGGTAACCTTGATAACGAACATACTCATTATAGTTGGTGTAGCGATCGTCATTGTCTTCTTGGCTTTAGGGTTTATTAAGTACATTACCTCAGGAGGAGACAAGAATGCCGTGGATTCCGCGCAGAAGACCCTTACTTACGCGGTTATCGGAGGAGTTGGATTGCTTATAGTTTATGGTATTAGAACACTTCTCTTGGGCTTACTGAATGCACAAAGTTTCACAGGGTATTAATCACGGGGCCACCGCTTTAGTTTGTTATTAAGTGGGCCCGGTAGGCCCGGGCCCCCGTTTTAATTTTGGAACTATTACACAAATGAATCCTTTTGAATGGTTAGGGAGCGCTGTTTCCAGCGTACCTATAGCCGTAGAAACGAATAGGGGGACAGATCTGGCAGGATTAGCGGTGATGTTTGCAAACGTCGCTGTAATTATAGGTGCCGGGGTTTCTCTTATTGGTCTTGCCTATTCTTTCGTCACTTACGTTACCGGGGGAGGAGATCCGAAAACAGTACAAAGAGCGCAAAGATCTACCACGTGGTCTATCATTGGATTAGTAGTAAGTTTGGCTGCGTGGGGTATAAAGACCATACTTTTTAATCTTCTGAATGTTAAGGATCTTTACTAGTAATTTAGTTTCTATGTTGAACCTACTTAAAACAAAAATCGCAAAATTTACAAAAGTATTTCCCGTTACGGTTTCGTATATTTTTATTTTCTATGTTTTTTCACCGTTGTTGTTTGCGGCTGATTTGGATGAACCTACACTAGGTGAGGCGCGTCCTCTTCTCGTAAATGTTATGAACTGGCTGGTTTTTCTTGTAGGGATAGTATTTGTTCTTGTGGTTGCTTATGGAGCCTGGAAGGCATCGACAGCAGCGGGAGATCCCAGAGGGCTCGACTCCGCAAAAAGCACTTGGAGCTATGCAATCTTCGGGCTGTTAATTATTGTAGGATTTTTTGCCCTTTTCACCATTGTTTCCGGGCTTTTTGGTTTCAAAATAGGCTTCACAGAAATTTTTGATGGTATCTTTAAAGGGATATCGGAACTTACTCAATTAGCAATCCCCGGAAGCACTTCAACTAACCCCGGTACTGTTATTCCCGACCCTCCGCAACAGATAGAGTAAAAGATTTTCTTCTAATGCCCTTCTAAGTATTAAAAAACCGATCTATCTGGAATATCTTGAAACATCGAAGAAAAGACTTGTTTAAACTGATTGAGAGGCATCGAGTCAAAAGTTGCCACGTTGTAAACCTGTCCGGAATACTCTTCGAATACAACCGCTACCCCTTGGCTGGAGTAGACGTGTACCGTTCCTACTGAGGACTTTGAAAGGTACATTACTGCCTCCGGTGTCCCTAACTTATAATATTCCTTAAAACTGGTTATGTTTTTTTCCTGATCGGTTAAAGCAGGTCTTATTACCGCAGCGACCTTGGTTTCTTCGTTTGTGATGATGTCGAAAGACAGAAAACTATTCTTGTCGGTATATCTGTTCACGATAAATCCCTTTCCGAGACTTTCCTGGCCAGTTTTTTCCAGATTTTGATTGGCTTCTTCCACGCTTGAAATAGTGTCGCCGGGCGTTTGATCCAAAGGAGAAGTTGTAACTATGCTTTCCTCTCCTGTGGAGGTGGTAAACCCTGCGGGGGGAGTTATTTCCTTGGGTTTTTCAATGTTTGTATAAAGGAGTAGCAGAATTAGGGCGACGGCGAGAACAATATAAGGTGTATATTTTTTAACTCTGTTTAACATGTTTTTATTATCGTACAAATATTACTTCCTGAGCAAACCTCCGGTGTACAGGAAATTTATTCCAGAAGGCATCGTAGTCGCCAAGAGGGTAGGTCAGAGCGGCCGTCGCTGAGCAGGACCCGAACGAATTTATTGCTACCATGTCGCCTATGGTTTCGGCGAAATCTTCGCCAACGCTGTTATTAGTAGTGCAGTTCCCGTCGTACGTAGGCAAAGTAAGCCCGCCCTCCAGTCCTTTTACAGAGTCAAACCCGCCCGGGAAACCCGGTACGGCAGTACTTGTGCTTAACCGCCAGAAGTTATAAATGTGTCCAAGTTCGTGTGCCAGAAGATAGCTTGTGGCATTTAACCTTGTATAGTAGCTGGTGCATGTGTCGTTAAAAGTGATAACTCCGGTACCTGAGGCAAAGCCGCAGTAATCGCCGCCTCCGCTCACTCTGCTTAGTGTTATTTTTCTGTCATCCGAACAGAGAGTGCTTAGAAATGTTCCTGTAATTCCTGAGATGTTCCATAAAGAAGCTTCGAAGTTTGCCAATTCGTTGCCCGAGAATCCTGAAAATACAAAACAATCCATTGGAACCGGTGGGGTACCTATTCTTAAATATCTGACGAAAGTGACCGTTTCTGCGTCGGTTCCCTGAAAAGCAGGGGTGTCCACAGATAGTGTGTTTTTAACTAATGAGTTTTCAAAACCGGAACCTATCGATACGGGGTCGGAAATTACCGTGTATGTTTCCCCCGCAGTAAATGTCCCAAGATTTTGATTGTCCGCTAGAGTTGTAACCGTTTGTTCTCCATTTGTAGTAATTTTAGTCACTACATCGGAAAAAATTACAGACTCCCCCTCAATGCTTACCTTAGGAGTTATTTTTATTATGTAGTTAACAGTAATTCCCAATTCGCTGTTTTCTATGCTCCCGACAGGGTTCGTTTCGGTGGCTCCGTCGCTAAACGTAACCACCACGTCCTTTTCAATTTTAATTAAAGCGTTTTCTCCCTGCGGTAACCCTGCTCCTGTTCCTCCGTAGCCGCTGTTGTCTCTGGTAGGGTCTATGGGAGATATCGAGCTCAATACTGTTCCGAACAATCCGTAAACCAGCACATAAATTAATATGAGCGGAACCCCGATTACATACATTGAGAATTTTACAACCTGTGCGATTTCCTTATCGATTTGTGTCATTGCTTTACTGATATCTCCCTGAGCAATTGCACCCACAAAGTTTTGTCCGAACTCAACTACCTTTCTGGTTATGAAACGTACGAGGGGTTTTAGGACTTTTTCTATTAAGTAGTCGAAGGCGGCGGTAGCACCGCCGGTTGCTGCGTGAAGGAACTTAGTTGCAAATTCGGCAATAAGAGTTGCAACAAGATCAGAGATTTTTTCTGCGACAATGGTTTTTATTTGAAGGGCGGGGCGGATGATTCTTTTGAATAATTCGTTTCCAAAAATTTTGTCCTGGAGAATGTTGAGTTTCATTCCTATTCTTTGTAGCGCGCCTGCGTATTCCGTTGTGATGCTAAGAGATCCGTAAAATTTATTTTCTTTATTTAAAGCAGTAAATAATAGGAAAAGTTTTTCTCTATCCGTTTCTGACATGTTGTCTATGTCGAATCCCAGTGTATCTTTGTTTTTTCTTAACCATTCTCTAAACGTGTCTATTTGTTTTTGAACGAACTGTCCTTGGTAAGGGTCTGATTTCCACCAACCTACCACCTTATCGTCGAATTTTTTTGCAACGGCCCCGTTTTTATCAAAAAGGAAACTTAACTTTCCATCCTTATCTCTTCCGATTATTACATCCAGCAGTTCATTTTTTTCTAGATGGTTTTTAAGATCAAGTAACCCGCTTAGCTGGGCAACGCCCGCAAGATCTTTACTTCCCGCAATCCCTTTTAAAACCACCTGGTCGCCCTTGCCAAAAACATGCTCCTCATCTTTTATTTTGAGGTCAAACTTGTAACGGAAGACGTTGTTGAAAGTTTCGTTGTTTCTTAGCCTTTGCGAAACATGGGCGTCGTCAATTTTCAAACCGAAATATCCAACACGTGTTAGCCCTTGTTGTAAAATTTCTCCGGGGGTGTAACCAGTCATTGTTTTGGAAAGTTTATTCCAAACATACCTTTCCATGAACTTGCCCTCGGTTACTGCGTCATAAAACTCCTGTATAGCGTACGAACTTCTGTCCAGTTCTAATCTGGAGGCTACTATTCTTGCCTGATTCGCAAAAAATCCTTTGTACTCTAACCCCCGTTCTTTGAATAATGCCTCTAGCTGTTCGGGAGATTCTCTTTCCAACTTGGCAAGATAGGTGCCTATCTGAAGCCTCTTGTCTACCTTTCCGAATTTTCCCGGCAGGATTATGTCGCTTTCTATCTGCCTCAGGAGCCCTCGTTGTATGCTAGTGTCGAAAAGACCCCCCTCCGTTATCCCCTTACCCTTAACATTGATATTTATTAGTTTGTTGTAGAGTTCCCTATCTGAGATTTTACTTACATTTTTTACTACTCCGTTTACGATTTCTTTTCCTTCGTATTGATTTATTACCGTCAGTACCTGGCTCAGATAGTCTTTGTACATGTCTCCGTACTTTTGTACCTCGCCTGCCATGGCCTTTAATCCCAAATCGTTCTTGTCTAGTTCTATGAGTTTTTTCGCGAGGCCGTCGACTTTCCCATTGCCTGTAGCTACTCCCAACTCTGTAAGACCTATCTGCTCCTGGATGTCTTCTCTTAACTTTGCCAATCTTGCTTCAAATCTTGTTTTACCTAAGTATTTCGGATCGGTTTCCGGAAGTTCTCCCCTCTTACCCTCAGTAGGATCGTTTGTAAGCCTTGCTTGTAGAAATCCCACTACACCAAATTTTTCAAGAATAGCCCCTTTCTTTATTCCTATGTCCGATGCTAGTTGTTGTTTGGCAGCAAGAACCGCTACCGCTTTTTTAAAGTTTTCTTTCTCGGTTGCATCGGTGAATACTTCGGCAAAAAGGTCTTTTCTCGTAGCAAATTCATCAACGATGTTACCGTCCCTATCCGTTGTCTTTTTGAATATTTTCTCGCCCTTGTCGTTTAAAAGGGGCCGTCCCTGCGAATCCAACTCTTCCACTTTCTTAAAAATCTTATCTCCGTTTTGGTCTAGGAGTATGTTACCTTGTGCATCCAATTCGGGAATTTTTCCCCCGTCGAGCTCCTCCTTCATAGAGGCAGCCATGGCAGCAAGAAAAGCATCATGCTTCGAGTCTCTTTTCGGACCCGCCTTCATATACCTGACGCTTTCTACCGCGGCTTCAGACATATCGTCGTAGCCTCTTTTTCCCGAAACAACATAGTCAGCTTCGGAAAAATTAAAAAGCCTGTCGCCTTGCGATTTATCTCCGGCTATCGCCCTTGTTGCTGACGCGATGGAGCGTCCTCCCTCCATACCCAGGGGACTAATTTCACTCTGAAGCCCCATTGCGGCTTTCCATAGGGTCGTTCTGACGTTAGTATCATAATCGGTAAGGTCTATCGGCCAAGCTTCCAGCCCCCAACCCTTTTTTTGGAATCTTAATCCAGTTCCGGCTTTTATCCAGCTTTTCGCTGTTTTTTCTAATACCTTATCAGGTTCTTGCCACTCCTTGGGATCTAACGTCAGGCTTATACCTGAAACACCCGGCATAACATCCTGGTCATAATCGTCCATTTGTTCTACGGGAACAGTTTCCGGGCTGTACACGGCTCTCAAATTGCTTTTAAAGTCGTCAACATACCTGTCCAAAAACCACTTTGGAAGATTTCCCGCATCGAAGGACATCTGATCCAACTGCTCTAACCAATAGTCAGTGTTGTATTCGTATTTTTCGAGGGGGACTCCTGTCGGCGGTTTATACGCCCTTTGTCCTTGAGAGTACCCCGGAAAAAGCGGGTTGGGAGTGTCGCCCTCTTTTCTTGGTATGTACCCTGGAAATAGGGGATTGTCTGCCATATGATAGTATTCTATAATTAGGGGAACGAAAAGGAAACCATTTATTTAAAGGAATTAATGAGTAAACCAACAAAATTCTTATTAGCATTCGCCGTTTTTTCTTTAGTAATTACCCTTGGGCAGAAGGCGGCTTTTGCTGCAGACCCAAAATGCGAGGTTGAAAAAAGAATGTTTGATAAAAATCTTTTCAGCGACTTGTTGGGAATTCCTCTAACTACGAAAGATTTTGTCACCTCTGTTGCCACCTCGGCTTACAGCACTGTCTCGGGATTTGGAATTACAGAAACTGTAAACTGCGGTAGTTATGTAGCATCCCAACTTAGCCTACCTACCACAGGAGGAATCGGATACTTTTACGACTGCGCAGGAACCGATACCGCAGTGTGTGACCAGATGTTAAATTCCCAGCCCTCCGGCGGAACAGCAGGTACTGACAACTGGCTGGCCTCTTATTCTGAAAGTCGCGTTGCCGGGACTTTGTTGGGCGCTGCTTATTTAACCGAGAACTTTACAATGAACGAACCTTTGCCCGCCAACCTTGCCTTTTATGTTAACGACACACTATCAAGAGTCCCTATAGTTAATAAGACCTTCGCAGCAACTCAGGACTACGGACACGCCCTGCTAAATTCAATCCTGGGTACCTGGAAAGTATTCCGAAATCTTGCATACGCATTAATGGCAATAATCCTCCTCTACACAGGAATAATAATTATCTTGAGAAGAAAGATTAGCTCTCAGTTGGTGGTCAGCGTTCAGTACGCTTTGCCTAGAATAATAATTGCCATAATACTTATTACATTTAGTTATCCTATTGGAGCTACAATCGGAAGTTTGGGTTGGACTCTGTTTAAAAGTAACTGGGCAATCGCCGAAAGTATTTTTAGAGATAGCTTTGCCGGAACTGCCATAGCAGATACCCTCGCGCAAGGCGGGGCGCTGAGACTTTGGGCAACTATGATTCCATTAATATCTTTGACAGGTACCGGTCCTATCTTTTTGTTAGCCATCGTCGCAATTGTAATTATATATTTGGTCGCCGGGCTGATATTTAACTTCAAAGCAATTATCATTTATATCAAGATAATACTTTCAATACTAACCGCTCCCTTGGAATTTGCGCTAGGGGCAGTACCCGGAAACGACGACAAGATAAAAGGATGGTTTATGAGGATGGGTAAATACACCCTTACGCTATTTGGAATGGGAATCATTCTTCCTTTGGGTACGATCATCGCTATGTTTGTCGCGCTGGATTACGCTGTGGAAACAGCAGGTGTCGGTGTTCTTTTATCCATGGCAATGCCCATTTTTATCATCCTGTACTGCTTTGGAATCGGTATAGGAATGGAAAAGAGAATCGAAGACTTTATGGGTACGGGACAAAAGAAAAGATAGCCAGTTAACCTTATGTGAAATTCAAAATTCTCCACCGGCAACGATGTTACTTTATTGTGGAGTCTGAGTAGCGCTGTTACCTGCGTAGCAGGAGGTCCACAGAGACCCCTTTTCTTCCCAGTACCCCGCCAACGAAGCATCGGAGTATGCCTCGACCCTGTTTTCGCCGAACGCAAGATCCTTTATACCCTCCGCGGCTTGTGCCCAAGTTACGTCGGTACACCCGACGCCGGATAATTCTTTTGCCGCGGCGTACGTGGCATCTAGAAAGTTACACCTGGACTTAACGGCAGCTCTACCGATGGAAAGATCCTCTAATTCCGCGGAGATGTCTACCAAATCAAACCACTTTTTAATCCAGTCATAAGGTCCTATTGCGGCCGTATTTGTGTCGTCGCATTGAGATACTTTGCCGTACCACGGAAAACTGGCCTCGATAAGAGCCTGCTCGCCTGCGGTTGAAAACAAATATTGATATAAGGGTATGTCCGGTTTATGAACAACTTTTAGATAAGTTATTATGGAAGCCGCAGGTACATTGTAGGTGCTTGCCGCTGCATCCACAATTAATTTGAAGGTGGGGGAGAGTGCTCCGATGCTGCCGCCAAAATTGTTTGTGCACTCCTGTGTGGTGGAAAGTTGGCAAGCGGGAATAATTTTTGCAGCAAGACTGCTGGCAGGAATTATCTCCGGAATCGGCACTGCGTTTAGGGGGCACAACCATCCCGTACTGGAGCCAAGTTCACTATTGATACAGTGATAGTTTAAATCAGCTCCTCCTGAATAAGGATTAACGTAAAGAGCGTGTGCGGAGATCATCTTATATTCGGGGGCTGCCCCGCCAAATCCCATGACGTCTTTATTTTTGTTCTCAGTCACGTTGGTTGTATCCTGACTCACCGACGTGTTAGCGGACATGAAAGCAAGATTTCCGTAAACTTTGCTCGTGAGAGGGTGGGAAAGTTTTTTCCACATCTCGTTATTTATTATTTTTGTGGAATCCAGCCCAACGTCCGGAGTTGACTGTCTTAGTGGTGCCTGAGTTGCCCGGAAGTTGGAGTCTTTGGACACATCGGCGGGGCATGTATAAGGACCGGCATCCTGTAAATTACAAGCGTGTCCTTTGTCACTTTCGTCCGTTCTTTTTATAGCGCAAGAAGTATTTTCTTGGCCAACGCAGTATTCCCTTGGCCCTGCTTCCCCGGGGCAGTTGTAAACCACACAGCCGGAGGAGGGCATAATGTCTAAATTCCCCCAATAGCTGTCAGAGGCCTCTGTGGGACAAACTGCGTTAGCATCCAGGTCGTAACCATAATTTTGACTCATGCAAGTGAGGTCCGGAGTTCCCCCATTCATACAATCTATATTTTTTTCTATGCACTGCTGTATTAATGTAGTGTCTCCTGTTGTCGGACATTGTTCTGTTTTGACCGATGGTACACAATTATACTTAGCGACACTTCCATCAATAACCTGACATGTACAAGTTTCCACTTCCTGAACTGTTACGCAGTTTTCGACCTTACAGGTTCTGGTAATTTCGCTCGGAGCTGGGGCTCCCCAACGTTCATAACAGCTGTCCCCCACACCAATTTCGTTCCAGGGATAACATGAGGAATTTCCCCACTGGCCGCTGGATAAATCCGCTGTGGTAGGCAGACCGAAGACATTTTCAAAATTCTCCTCGCTCAAATCGAACCCTACCTGTATGTCGTCCCTCAAATCTCCTGCACCGGGGTCAAGATTATAAGGGCTTGTTCTGTCAAAATATGATTTATTGTCAGTTCCCAATCCCCCGAGAGCTGCTGATACCCAGGTGGAGAAAAGTTTAATAACGTTATACTTTCCGGATCCGTGCGAAGAGGTCAGCAAACTGTCGTAAATGTCCATACGCTTTGTCACATCATTTGATAACTGTTCGTACGCATACTCCCTGTTCTTTGCTGCGGTTGTGTAAAAAATAGTTGAGGTAGCGGTTCTTTTACCCTTCGGGCTTAGCTCTATGGTGTCGAAATAATGGTCCGGGTTGCCACCAAAATCATTGTTCATATCCACAGAGTCTTCGTTTTGGGGCAAGAACACATCGGCATGATCGTTTACGTTAGAGTTTTCGCAAAAAGAAAGTAGATTTGAACCCGCATCCTCGATTTTAATCATCCCTTGGTCGTAAAGCGCTTTGTCTTCCAATGTTTCACCCGGTCTTTGAAGCACGTAGCTTAGGCTGTAACTGGTTTTACTAAGCTCCGATGTAGCAATCCCCGCCATTATAGGAGTCAGCCCGTTGTTTCTGGATAGCGCGTAGTTGTTGTCGGAATAATAAGTACCGCCTTTGACAGGGACGCCGCCTTTTTCCTCGTTTCTGGTAAAAGTCTTTTGATTAATTCCTGCTCCATAGAAGGTATCGTTGGTTCCCTCGAAACTATATCCAACTTTTGTGGAGGTTCCTTTACTTCCAAAAAAGTAGGAGAATTCGGGATTCCAGTAAGTTTTATCCAGAGTAAAATCGCATCCGGCAACTCCCGGTTTGCAATAACTCCAAGGTGGTTGAATGTCGCCTATTTTAATTTTTGTGCCGCCTTTTTGGCACACGTATGTGTCCCTCATACTGTCGTCCAGCGTTGCTTCCGTTTCCGTAAGCAGTATTGCAGGGTTGGCCAAGTTTCTGGACGGTCCGGCGCTGTATTGTCTGTTTCTGTAATCCCCTACAACTGTCGCACTCGCGGAATTGCATGATTTTAATTCATCGCATTCGGGCAAAACATCTTTGTTTGTTCCGTCCTTTTCTCTAAGATAAACACTTCCT
>MEWF01000015.1 GCA_001773255.1 candidate division WWE3 bacterium RIFOXYC2_FULL_42_13 | reverse complement strand
TATTTTGGATTCCGGAACCCGCGTGAACTACATTCCTAAAGGCGTATATGTAATGAACGCCCTAAATTCAAAAGGACTGGAGTTTTCAAAGGTATACGTCCTCGGTTTAAACATCGGAGAAATTAAATCCTTCGACGAGGCGAGACGGGCTTTCGTTGTTACTACCAGAGCAATGAACGAACTGGTAATATATGGTGTAAGGGAACATGAAAAAACTGATAGAAAATATTAATCTGGTTCTGTTTGGGGTAATGGTTCCCGCCGTGATACTGAGGCTTTTTAACCTTGGCTACTCGGACTATCAGGGAGACGAGATAAAGGCTCTTTATCTGCCGAACGAGGGTCAGAATTTTTTCGGTTACCTTATGGACCAGAGAAAAGGTCCCATTCAATTTGTCGTCACTTACCTTTTGAAGTTTATAAATCCCGATTATACAAACCAGCTGTTAATCAGACTTCCTTTCGCGCTTGCAGGTATACTTTCGGTATTTTTCCTGTATAAACTTGTTCAGATACATTTTGAGAAACGGGCGGCATTAATTTCGGCTCTTCTTCTTGGAAGTAACGGGTTCTTCGTAGCATTTTCGCGCATCGTTCAGTATCAATCGTTCACGATACTTTTTATGATCCTTGCTCTATATATGCTTAGTCTTGCCGTTAAAAGAACCGACTACAAACACAAGGGCGTCATATGCGCATTTATTTTCTGGGCGTTGGGGATACTTTCACACTACGACGCCGTGTTTATCTTTCCTTTTGTTTTATACCTAATGTCCGTCTGGCTTAAAAGAAACTATAAAAAAGATCCTGCAGCTTTAAAAACCCTCATCATATCGCTATCTGTATCGGGCACCCTTCTTCTAGCTTTTTATATACCTTTCATACTTTCGATTTCAGAGTCCACACTTTCTTATTGGTCGGGAAGAATATCCGGCGACGTATCTTCAAAAATATCCAGCTCAAAATATTTATTCTCGGTTTACCAGCCAATCTACGTCGTCCATTTTTACATCCTAGCTTCATTGCTGGGATTGGCGTTTCTATACTACAAAGCCTACGGCTTAAAACCGCCGAAGAAAATTACTTTTAAAAGCGCGGCGTCCTATATAGCATTATTCATCTGGTTTTTTATACCCTTTGCTTTCATGGAGTGGTTAGTTTACATACCGGGGACACATATTTACGTCTATATTTTGCCGGTAATTATTATAATTTCTATCGGACTCGACAGTTTTCTCGATTTTCTTTCCGAGAAACTTCCCGGCACGGTTTTTGCTTGGGCGTATCAGGTTATACTTTTTTTGATATTCATGTTTATATTTGCTCAAAGTTACGCGGTTTTTGTCGACAACAACAAAGAATATCCCTGGGAAGAAGAAAAATTCCTCGCGTGGACCTTTCCTGAACCTACCCCAATTTACCATTTAAGTCTTTTTGGATTTCCGTACTACAGGGATTGGGAGGGCATTTCGGAGTTTATAAAACAGTATCCTGAGATTAACGCTTATTCTACTAACGAAAGAAAATCTATTGTGAGATATTACGTGCCACTGGAAAAAGATACGAACAAGGCCGGGTTCTACATTCATATACGAAATCCTCAGACATTCACCGAAACCGCTTCCGGAGAAAAATCAGAATACTGGATGGAGAGGTACGATCCTATATTTACATTGACAAAAGCAAACCAGGATTATGTAAGAATGTATATTATGGAGCCGGGGACACTGAAAGAGATTAACGAGAAAGGATACTAAATTTAAATGCCTGCCTTTTTAAAAGTTTTTATTGAATCCGCGAGTTTTTTCGGAAACAGCATTCCCATCGTGGCAGTTTTATCCCTCTCATTCATCGCGTATTTCGTGGTTTCCGGATATATAAAAGAAGCCGGAATATTCTTTCTGGCAATACTTAGCCTTTTATACTCAGTCGTATTAAAAAATATATTTAAAATTCCAAGATTAGACTCGTACGCTGGAGATCCCACCAAACTCGGGGATATGTATAGATTCCCAAGCAGTCACGTGATTTTTTACGTTTGCTTTTGGGGCCTACTGTTTTTTTTAACATTTAAAAGAGACGTTTTCGGAAGCGGTTTGGCTGTGTACCTCCTTCGTACAATAAGTGTGTATCACATACTTTTTGTCGGTATTTCCAGGATAATTATCGGAGCGCACACAGTGCAGGATGTTGTAGCGGGATACGTTTTCGGGGCAATATATCTTGCGGTCCTAATTTACCTAAGCAGGTAGCAAAACCAGGAAATAAGGCCAGAATATCAGGATAAGTATAATAAGCGCGGTGACGGCTGTTATGAGTACAAAACCGGCGGATAGGTCCTTTATCACTTTTACACCTTCATCAAAATCTTTTATAAAAAAATCTATTGTATCTTCGACCACAGTATTAAGAACCTCAGCCATTAAGAGCAAACCCATTGAAAGTATAAGCAAGCCCCACTCAGCATTTGTTATTCTAAAACGGGCGCCTAGCAGAACCGAAATAACAACAATGACCACCTGAACCCTAAAGTTGGGTTCTTCCACAAGAGCGTGAAATATTCCTGTAAACGCGTGTTTGAAACTTCTTGCATGTCTAAGCGGATGATGAGATTTTAAGAACCCGAACATGGTAATATAATATCACAGTTATGCCAAAATTTGACTCGAAAAATTTAATTAAATACTTGTTGATAGGCATACCACTGGCTCTGGGAGCGTGGTTTTTCTTGTTGAGGCCAAAACAACTTACATCACTTGTTAGAAAAGTTGAAGTTGAGAATAGGGTAGTGTCACGCACCGTTTCGGCAAGCGGACAGATAAAGGCCGATGAGCAGGCGGATCTTACATTTATGTCGGCAGGGAAGATTTCTGAAATATTTGTTAAAAAGGGCGAGGAGGTAAAGAAAGGTCAATTTATGGCCTACCTTGACGGCTCTGCCCAATTTCAAACTGTCCAATCGTATAGAGACGCCCGTGACGTAGCTATCCGAAATAAGGAACTGTATGAACAGGAGAAAGAAACGAACATCAAGAGTCTCGGTGGAGAAGACGCCTACAACATAAAGGTAAGGCAGCTGGAAGAACTTGCAAGCCAGGCTGAAGCGTCTTACCAAGCCCAACTGTCTATACTTAGCAACTCTTATATTTATGCCCCGTTCGACGGAACTATTATCGATGTTAATAAAAAGGTAGGTGAAACGGCCATCATCGGTGAAACAGTTATGACCTTGGCGAACATGAACAAGTTTATTTTTGAGATATCAATAGACCAGGAAGATTACGGGTATATTAAATTAGGACAGCCGGTTAAAATAAATCTGGATTCATACGCTTCGTTTGACTTTAATACTAAAATTGATCAGCTGCCGCTTACTGCCAATTCCTCTACCGGAGTTTTTGACATAGAAATACCGGTGACCGGAGACACAGAACACCGGCTTGCAATAGGAATGTCCGGCGACGCGTATATTGATGTTTTGACTACCGGCGAAGCTGTTCGGGCTCTTACAATCGATGAAATATTTTATGACATCTCGGACAACCCTTTCGTATGGATCGTAGAAAACGGCAAACTTAAAAAACTTCCTGTCGAGCTGGGAGTGGAGGGAGATATTTATACAGAAATTAAAACGGACGTGAGCGAAGTGGTAATTCCGGCCGAAGATAATCAAAAACTGACCGAAGGATATTTCGCCAAGATTATTAATTAAAATGACTCCCGTATTACAAGCTCAAAACGTATCCAAAATATATGATATGGGTTCTACGAAAATAGAGGCTCTGATGGGAATCGATATTGAGATAAACAAGGGAGAATTTGTTGCCATTGTGGGTAAATCAGGCTCCGGTAAATCAACATTGATGCATATACTCGGCTTACTGGATACCCCTACCGACGGTGAGATAATACTTAACGGCGTTAACACCAAAGGTATGACCGAAAAACAGCTTGCCCAAGTAAGGAACGAGGAGATAGGTTTTGTTTTTCAATCTTTCAATTTACTACAACGCACAACCGTCCTGGATAACGTCATCCTTCCTCTTAAATACAGCAAAGTGCCCGGTTCTGAGTGGGAAAGGAAGGCGAAAGAGGTAATTGAAATAGTCGGTTTACAGAACCGGCTAAAAAATAAATCTAACGAGCTGTCGGGAGGGCAAAAGCAAAGAGTCGCGATTGCAAGAGCGATGGTCAATGACCCCAGCATGATCCTTGCAGATGAACCAACCGGAAACCTGGACACTAAAACGGGTGACGAAATCGTGAATAACTTTCTAAAACTGAATTCTCAGGGTAAAACTATAATCCTTGTCACCCATGATGATGACCTTGCAAAAATAGCGCAAAGAAAAATAGTGTTAAAAGACGGCCGTATAGTCAAATGATCTACGTTCCTGAAACAATTAAAAGTGCGCTGTCAGCTCTGGCGTTAAATAAAGTGAGGACCTTCCTCACAATGCTCGGTGTCATTATAGGTGTCTTCTCCGTAGTGGCTTTGGTGGCCGTAGTACAAGGTTTCCAGAACTACATTACAGATCAATTTGAATCCTTGGGTTCAAATCTAATTCTGATAACACCAAAAATGAGCGAAGATCACGATCCGGGCAGAACCTTTATGGGAAACAAGCTCAGTTTAAAAAACATTGATACGATAAATCTATATGTAGGAGACAAAATAACTGCTGTGACACCTTCCGTGAGGGTTGCAAAGGTTGCAGAATATAAAACTAAAACTTATTCCGGTACTGTCGTAGGAGGAAATTACCAATCATACTCAATCTACGGATTGGAGACGGAGCTGGGTTCTTACTACACAAAAGCCGACGATTCGCAAAAAGCCAATTTGGTGTTCATCAGCTCGGATGTCAGAAAAGAATTATTTGGAGACCGTAACCCGGTGGGTGAGAAAATAAAAATCGAAAATACGACTTTTGAGATCCTTGGTGTTGCGAAACCAAAAAGTCCCACTTTCGACGATAGAATATTTATGCCGGATACATCTTTGAAAGCCGCCTTTAATGTAGAAGTTTTATCCAGCATAGCCGTAAAAGTTAAAGAAGGTCAGAACATTGAAGAAGTGATGAGAGAAATCCGGTTAGCGTTGTTAAAAGATATGAAGGCGGATGACTTTTCAGTTGTAACACAAAAGGATGTGCTGTCATCCATAGAGCAGATTCTGGGGGTACTGTCTTCCGCACTTGCCGCTGTTGCCGGTATATCGCTGTTAGTGGGGGGTATAGGGATTATGAATATAATGCTTGTTTCGGTCACTGAGCGTACACAGGAGATAGGGCTTAGGAAGGCGTTGGGAGCCACTTCGAAAAACATAGGCAGGCAGTTTTTAGCCGAAGCCATCGTTATAAGCCTCGGGGGTGGAGTGGTCGGGCTGTTGTTAGGTTACATATCAACATTGGTTGTGAGCAGTTTTATACGGGCAACAATACCGTGGTGGGCAATTGGTCTGGCGATGGGGTTTTCTGTATTTGTAGGGGTTGTGTTCGGAACGTACCCGGCTCTTAGTGCAAGTAAAAAGGATCCGATAGAAGCGTTGAGATTCGAGTAAATTACTCTGTTACTTTTTCATACACCAAAATGTAGTTTTTCCCGTCGACAAGATACATACTGTCCATTTTTAATGTTATGTCAGTTTCCCCATCCAACATTTTCCACTTCATCGTTTCTGTGGCTTCCAGATTATTTACATGATCGAACTCGCTCCCGTAAGAGTAAGCTGTACGGTCGAATGTGAAATCCTGATTATTTTCTTTAATTTTTAACAATAAGTCAGAAGCCGAATCTACATTTTTGGACTGCTGTGTGTACGTTTTTGTGTAGCTGGGCGACATAACTGTCAGGGTTACTGTGATATTCTTTATCCCGACATTTTCTTCCTCTTTTTTATCTGCTGTGGAAACAGGCACTCCCTTTAAAACCGACTTAACATAGAAAAAGGAAAATATTAGAAAGAGTATATAAAGAGGCACTAACAGTTTATTCAGCTTTTGCATAACCTTATTTTAGCAGATTACGGTGGTATAATTTACACGAAACACAGGACTTTCTTAGAGTCCGTTGCTTTGCCTCCATAGCTCAGCGGATCAGAGCACTCGTCTTCGGAACGAGGGGTCGGGGGTTCGAATCCCTCTGGGGGCGCCATATTTGCATGCTACCGTTCAAATTTGGTCACCTGGAATTCAAAAGAAGGTTGGTAAATCAACATCAGGTTTCTTGGAAATCTCAATCGGACTTTT
>MEWF01000014.1:49363-59843 GCA_001773255.1 candidate division WWE3 bacterium RIFOXYC2_FULL_42_13 | reverse complement strand
TATTCAGCTTTATTTGTCGGTATCCGTTCCGTCGACCTTGGAAGTGTGCTGAACGGTGTTCTTGTGTCTTATAGATACACGCCGCTCGAGACGATTTCATTTGAAAATATCTATCCGTTGAAATACGGGGTCCAATTGCCTCCTTCAATATCCGCTATTTCCGCGGGGGTTTATGACCGAAGATCGGGAAAGACGCTTTTCAGCAGGCTACCGGAAGAAAAATTAGCCCCCGCGTCCACAACGAAATTGATGACGACTTTGGTAGCATTGGAACTTTATTCGCCGGAAGAAAAGGTAACGGTTCCTTATTTTTGTACAAATATAGAATCAACTAAGGCATGGCTCCCCGCTGATGAAGAGTTTACGGCTCGGGATCTTATTTACACAATGCTAGTCGGTTCGGCGGGGGACGCCGCCTGTGCTTTGGCCACGTCCAAAGTGTCCTATTCGGAATTTGTCGATAAAATGAATCAAAAAGCGGTTGTACTAGGCATGAAAAATACGAATTTCGTAAATCCGATAGGGCTTGATGGGTTCAAGGGTGTTCATTATTCCACGGTCTCTGACCTTTACCTGTTGGCACTGGCGTCCCTATCAAATGAAACAGTACAAAACGCGGTGAAAACAAAGGAATTTACGGTGAAATCCCTTACTTCGGACTTTACATATAAAATGACAAACACCAACAGATTCTTGTGGGAGATAGCCGGTACTACCGGAATTAAAACGGGTACAACCGTAGGTGCCGGAGAGGTTCTTATTTATGGATGGAAGGACAAAGACAGGGAATTAGTACTCATAGTGATGGGCAGCCGGGACAGGTTTGGGGACACAAGGAATTTATTGAATTGGTCGCTTGATAATTACACGTGGAAGACCGATTAGGACTACTTTGTACTCAATGAATACTACTTTGTACTCAATGAATACTACTTTGTACTCAATGCGTAATACTTTGTACTCAATGAATACTACTGCACAGCCGCGGGAGTTGCCGCCGGTATAGGTTTAACAAACTCTCCGCTCACGGCCGGTAAGTAAATTACCATTTCCCCTCCCTGAGAGCCCAGGCTTTTGTACTTTGCCTCGAACACATATATAGGCTGAAGGTAGGTCTGGTCTTTGGTATTTTCGTAATACGCGAGATAAATATTATCTACCAATATTTCACTGACAATCGGAACGGTCTGTTTGTCAAAAATTGACGTGCCTGTTGGTGTGACGCTTGTTATAACTCCCTTTCCATTTTTGACTGCATCCCAGGCGGTGGATATATCTATTATGGGATACGATGCCTCGGTTTTTTCTTCAAGTTCTTTATAGTAGGCATTAGCTTTCGGGTAATTTATAACAAAAGATCTATCGTCTTTAGCTACGGCTACGAAAACATTCAAAAGTCCTACCTTGGGATCCGTTCCGAATATAATGAAATCATCCATTTTTCTGTAAAGATCGACACGGGCGAATACTGTGTCTCTAGCCGCAGTGGTTTCAAAAAGTCTTGTGCCGCCGATGTAGCCGTAAGTGACTTTTTGAATGCCTTCCTTGTATAGAGCATCCACCCGCTCTAGTTGGGTAAAAAATACCAGGGCATTGCCTTTGGCATATTCTTCATTTATTCTGCCTTTTTGCATTTTTGCGGAATTTTTTACCATGTCGGAGTCCGCGTAAAGGTGCTTACTGTTTATATCTATTTCAAGGAAACTGTTGGTATCGGCTTTTCTCCATCGGTAGACATTACCTTTAAGATCGGTAATAAGGTCTTCTTCGGTGTAACCCATGGTTCCGGCGTCCTTTATAGCTGTATCTCCTGCTAAATATGAAAAAGTTCTGGGTTTGAACTTATAAACATTCATTTTGAAGGGGAGTTTACCCGGCAGTCTGCCATTGGCCGTGTTCAGTTTGTAAATCTGGTCCCCCGTAACCTCTTTGTTAATGAACTCAAGGGGATCGAGGTTTCCGTATATAGGATTAGCGGGTTCTTTGGTGACATAGAACAGTTTAACAAGTGATCTGACTCCGGGACCTCCGAAGAACATCCAACCGTAATAAAGACCAAGAACTAAAAAAGCTATCTTGGTCCAGCGTTTAAACATAACGGCAGTTTTTGTTAAGTTCATCTCTAATATATTATAACAATATTTTGTGTGATAAAATCCCAATTATGGAAGTAAGAACCAGAATGGCCCCTAGTCCTACGGGGGAATATCACGTCGGACACATCAGAACGTTAATGTACAACTACGCTTTTGCCCGTCAGAACAAGGGAAAGTTCATTATTAGAATAGAGGACACCGACCGCGAGAGATATGTTCCTGGAGCAGTCGAAAGAATTCAGGACGTGATAAAAATGATGGGGTTTGAGTGGGATGAAGGTCCGGGCGCCGGAGGATCCCATGCCCCATACACACAATCCGAAAGATTGGACTTATACAAAAAATATGCACTGGAACTCGTGGAAAAGGGTCACGCTTATTACTGTTTTTGCACTGAGGAACGTTTAAGTAAGCTTCGGGAAGAGCAAAAAGCTTCCGGTTCCGAATTTACCAAATACGACAGACTTTGCCTGAATTTAAAAAAAGAAGAAATCGAAGAGAAACTGAAAGCAGGTGTTCCCCACGTAATACGTTTGAAAATTCCCGATAATGAGGATATTTCGTTCGACGATCTGATATTAGGGAAGATAACAATAAATACAGGTTCGATTGACGATCAGGTTTTAATAAAGACCGACGGTTTTCCTACATATCACATGGCAGTTGTTGTTGATGACCATCTCATGAAGATAACTCACATAATGCGCGGGAACGATTGGGTGCCTTCCACTCCCAAACACGTTCTGCTTTACAGATTTTTCGGCTGGGAACCTCCTGCATTTGTGCACCTGCCTAACTTAAAAGAAGTGGAAGGAACACGGAAGCTGTCTAAAAGATACGGCTCGGTGTCCGTCATAGAGTTTTTGACCGAAGGATATTTACCTGTTGCCCTGAATAACTTTTTAATGTTTCTCGGATGGAACCCCGGCACGGATAAAGAAATTTATTCAATGGAAGAATTTATAAAAGATTTTTCGATTGAGCACATACAAAAAACCGACCTTGTCGCGTTCGACAGGCAGAAACTATTATGGATCAACGGTTTGTATATCAGAAATATGCCCTCAGAAGAATTGTGGAAGGAACTTCAGGTGTGGGCAAAAAGATTTGATGTATTTTTGCACGGCAAAGACGCCTCTGAAAAAGTTGTGTACTCAGTACTGGATCTTGTTAAAGATCGGATGAAATTATTAAGTGAGTACAACAGTTTAGTTCATTACTTTTTCGAAGATCCTGAAATTGAAAAGGAAGAATTATTTTCTTATGTTTCCGATGAAGAAAGAGGCAAGGAAATTCTCGGAGGTTTTAAAAATTTATTTTCAGAAGTTAAAGAATGGAACGCCCCGGAGCTGGATGCTCTTGCCCATGAATTTATTGCATCAAAAGAATACAAACCTAAGGAAGCATTTATGACTTTAAGAATTGCGCTCACCGGAGAGACAGCCACACCTCAGATCTTTGATATCCTGGGGATTCTCGGTAAAGACGTTGTGTTGAAAAGGCTTGATACTGCTCTAAAAATCTAATCAACATAGAAAGGTTTTCTTGAATTAGTAGAGTTCATTGCTAGAATGAACAAAGAGAGTGATGAGTACCCCGTATACATTTTTTGGAGGTTAATTGTGGTTAAAGAAAATAAAGATAGTAAGCAAGTAGAAACAGCGAAAAAAAGTGCAGCAGTAAATCAAAAAAATATTGCCCTTCAAACTGCCATAGATCAAATTGAAAAAAATTACGGAAAGGGGTCAATAATGAGGCTTGGCGGAAATAATGCCGATCGTGTTATCGCGGTAATTCCTACAGGTTCAATTGCATTGGACATAGCACTTGGCGTCGGGGGCGTCCCGCGCGGTAGAGTGGTCGAGATATACGGACCCGAATCATCGGGTAAGACCACATTGGTTCAGCACATAATCGCCGAAGCGCAAAGGGCGGGGGGAACTGCAGCTTTGATAGATGCAGAGCATGCCTTCGATCCTACATATGCCGAAAAAACAGGAGTTGACGTTGAAAACCTCCTCGTTTCGCAGCCCGACACAGGAGAACAGGCCTTGGAGATTGCCGAAACCTTAATCAGATCCAATGCGGTCGATGTTGTGGCAATAGATTCAGTTGCAGCTTTGGTTCCCAGGGCGGAAATTGAAGGTGACATTGGAGACAGTTTTGTTGCCACCCAGGCGCGTCTCATGAGCCAGGCTCTAAGACGATTGACGGGAGCTATTAGCAGATCTAACTGCACCATAATATTTACCAACCAATTAAGAATGAAGATAGGTGTTATGTTCGGCAATCCTGAAATTACACCCGGAGGAAAAGCTCTTAAATACTATGCATCTGTCAGGATAGAAATAAGAAAGATTGAGTCCCTGAAAGTCGGACAGGATGTAAACGGTATCCGTGTCGTTGCAAAAGTGGTTAAAAATAAAGTTGCTCCTCCTTTCAGAAAAGCCGAGTTCGACATAATGTTCGCCGAGGGTATAAGTAAAGAAGCAAACATTCTTGACGTCGGTGTAGACCTTAATGTTATTAAAAAGTCCGGAGCCTGGTACGAATACAATGGAGAAAAACTTGGACAGGGCAAAGAAGCATCCAGGATTTACCTTAAGGCCAATCCGAAACTCCGTGATGAGCTTTCAGACAAAATAAAAGAGACAGTAAAGCTGAGCAAAGAAATACCGCTTGAACTTGGAGTTGTTACCGACGAAGCTTCACCGGAAGAAATTGAATAATAAATGTCTGACATAAGAGAGGCAGTAGACAGGTTATATTCGAAAATATTGGATTTTGTCTCCTACACTTTCCGTACGGAGAAAGAAGTAAGGGACAGGGCGTGTTTTTATCTCCGGAAAATATCTTTTCCCCCGGACATCGACACGCCCAAAGTTGTGGAAGAAATTATGTCTAAACTTAAGGCTTCCGGGGACATTGATGACGAGAGTTACACGAAACGTTATATCGAGGGGTTACTTCTTTCGTCCAAATCAAAAAGTTCGAGGGAAGCTGCAATGTTTCTATACAAAAAAGGAATCCCGGAAGCTATTTCAAGTAAGTATCTCGATAGATTGGGAGGAGAGCTTGAGGATAAATCACTTGGCGCACTTATAGAAAAGAAGGCAAGGTCGAGCAAAAGTCTGAAAGATCCGGCTGCAAGGAATAAGCTGATAAGATACCTTATATCTAAAGGGTATGACTCCGGCCGCGTCAGGGCGGAGGTTGACAAAATCGCGCCGTTAAAATAAAATCAGGACATGGAATCCGCCGGCATATCACTTAAAAACACGCTGAAATTGGGCTTTTTTATACCCCTTTTTCCACGATCTTAAGTTGTACCGACGTTTGTAATAAAGGCGATTCCACCTATTAAACATATGGTTGAACTATTTATGGAGGTAAATATATATGGATCCAGTAACAGTACTATTAGTATTGGCAGCCGGGGTGGCCGGTGTAGTCGTTTCGCGTGTTTTATCTAATTCAAACAAACCAAAAAGCGGGGTTCAGGTAGACAAAGCACCTCTTTCTCCCCAGGACAAAGACCTGGAAAATGAGGCTGTTGTCATAGAAGCACGATCCCAAGCTAAGGAAATAGTAATAGAGGCCAAGGACGAGGCTTTGAGAATCAGATCTCAGGCTGACGATGAAGCCAGAAAGACTAAAGAGAATTCTCTTGAAGAATCACGAAGGATTAGAGAAAGTTCCCTGGAAATCGAGAAAGCCCTTGCGATAAGGAAAGGCGAGGTTGAGGCAAAAGAACGGGATATCGAACAGAAAGTTAAGACCTTAAAAGAGGTAAAAGAGAAAATCGAGAAAAAACAGGAAGAGATTGAAGAACTTCACAAGAAAGCTCAAGACGAACTTGAGCGTGTTTCGGGAATGAGCAAGGACGAAGCTAAGAACCTACTTCTGCAATCATTAGATAAAGAATTGGCTCAGGAAAAAGGTAAGAGAATAAGGGAGGCCGAGGAAGAAATAAAACACAGTTCTGATAAAGTTTCACAGGAGATGTTGGTAAGTGCGATGCGTTTCGGAGCAACCGATACGGTTGTTGAACATACTACCTCTAAAGTTAAATTACCTGACGAGGATGTTAAAGGAAGAATAATCGGTAAAGAGGGGAGAAACATCAGAACCTTCGAAGAACTTACCGGTGTTGATCTTGATCTGGACTCATCTCCGGGAGAGATACTAATCTCTTGTTTTGATCCGGTAAGACGTGAGATTGCAAAAATTGCATTGGAAAAGCTTTTGGCCGACGGAAGAATACAGCCGGCGAAGATTGAAGAGATAGTTCAGAAAACACAACAGGATACAGAGCATCTTATGTACAAAGCGGGAGATGACCTGTGCCATAAGATCGGCGCATACAATATCCCCAAAGAACTTATTCAAATACTCGGAAGGTTTAAGTACAGATTTTCTTACGGACAGAATATGATCGAACACACGATGGAAGAATCCAAGATAGGTATTGCTTTAGCACACGAGCTCGGAATCAAAGTTGATGTCGTCCGCCTCGGATGTTTGTTTCACGATATAGGAAAGGTTGTTACCGAAGACGAGGGAACTCATATTCAGCTCGGTGTCGACCTCCTCAGAAAATTTAAGATATCAGAAGAGGTTGTAAACTGTGTCGCCGAGCATCACGAAGATAAACCGTTTAGCTCTATAGAATCCGCTGTTGTTAATCTCGCGGATCATGTAAGCGGAGCAAGACCGGGAGCACGAAGTGAAGACTATCAATCTTATGCCACAAGACTTAAAGAGCTTGAGAACGCGTCAATGTCATTCGATGGAGTTGAAAAGGCTTACGCAATTTCTGCAGGACGCGAAGTCAGAGTATTCGTATCACCCGAAAAAGTTGATGACTACTCAACGGCATTTCTTGCAAGAGAGATTGCAAAGAAAATTGAACTCGAACAATCTTATCCCGGAGTCGTAAAAGTAACTGTGATTAGAGAGACCAGAGTATCGGAAACAGCAAAATAACTCCGGTTTTTTCGGACAACTTGTGTGCTTTTTGCTTAATTTGGTGCGGTTGTTAACAAATGTACTACGTGATTCTGGCATTACTAATATTGGTCGTTTTTATTGTAGCGACAAGGATATTGAGCTCTTTGATTAAGGGTTGTTTTGTGGCCGTATCCTTATTTCTTATTGTCATTACAATCTTTTTGTTGTATAAATCAACGGTAGAGCCTATTGAGGTGTTTGGTATTTACAGAATTGATAGCTTTCGTATTACCAAACTCGAAAAAAACTTTTTATGAAAATTCTTTGTGTAGGCGAAATAGTTGCCGGCCCCGGACGTAAAGCGGTGCAAGCCGAGCTACCTGAAATTATCAAAAAACATCATGTAGATTTTGTATTTTCCAATTGTGAAAATCTTGTTTCCGGAAGAGGATTTACCGAAGAAAAAATCCAGGACATGCAAAAGGCCGGAATTGATTTTTTTACCGGGGGCGATCATATTTTCTGGCAAAAAGAATCGGAGGATGTAATCGATAGTCTTCCGATAATAAGACCTGCAAATTATCCGGAAGGGACGCCCGGCGTCGGTTACAAACTTGTGGATCTCGGCGGCAAGGGCGAAGTTTTAATGATTAATCTCATGGGAAGAACGTCCTTTTCAACACTCCACGCTTATTTGGAAGACCCTTTTGAGACCGCCGACAAAATCCTGGAAATGTATAAGGATAAAGATTTGGCTACAATCATTGTAGATTTTCACGCCGAAGCAACAAGCGAAAAATATGCATTAGCACACTACCTTGACGGAAGGGTAGATATTTTTGTGGGTTCACACACCCACGTTCCGACATGCGACGACATGGTGCTTCCAAAAGGTTCATTGTATGTTACCGATGTCGGTATGTCAGGATCCGTCGATTCAGTGCTGGGTGTTAAAACCGAAATAATAATAAACATGTTCAAGACCGCAAGAAACCAGCGCTTCGATTGGGAAGAACACGGCAGAAAAGCGTTCAGGAGCGTTCTCTTCGATACAGATAAAAAAGAAACAAAAAGATTAGATAAGTTAATTTAGTTCGCCTACAAAAGGCGAGACAACCTGAAAGGGGGTGTCTTATTAAATGACAAAACAGGAATTACAAGCTAAAGTTGCCGACAGAGCAGGTATGACCAAAGTTGACGCCGCTAAGGCAGTTGACGCAGTCGCCGAATCTGTAACAGCAGCATTGAAGAAAGGTGAAAAGGTAACCTGGACAGGCTTCGGAACCTTCGAAGTTAGACCCAGAAAACCCAGAATGGGAAGAAATCCCCAGACCGGAGCTCCTCTTCACATCCCAGCAAGCAAAACTCCCGCTTTCAAAGCCGGTAAAGGTTTGAAAGACGCGGTAAAGTAATTGAAGTGAAAAGGCTTTAGTTACGTTTAAGACACAGCCTCCGTAAAAAGGGGCTGTTTCTTTTCACGCGTTCTGGCGTTTGACACTATAAGTTATCCAATGTAGAATGTCTGCAATTCAAAATCAGAATAAGAAACATTCATGTATGAGAAAAGGAGAAAAGAAGTGGAAGCCATCTATATGTTCGTTCTGGGGATTGCTACGGCTATTACCGTTGTTACACTAATCAAAACGCTTGAGCCGGGGCATCCTGAGCTTAAGTTGACCCAGATGGTCGCATTCGGTTCTGCATTCATGTTTATGTTCTCATTGGTTCTGGGAGGGCTCGGAATCGTTCCGCCGGAAAAGATTTTAGCTTTCACAGCGGCATTTTTATGGGGAATTTGGGTATTGGAAGTATTTTCACCCAAACCACTCTGGAAAAGCAATAAAAAACCGGATTCTGCCGAACCCGGAAAAAGAGAACGGATTGTATAAAGGTAACCTAGCATATCAATTGACACCGCCAGACGATGAAGGAGGAGAGATGGACTACATTTTGGATTATCCAACCTTGACGGGACTGTTTATGGGAATAACTACGGCAGCGTTTCTGAAAGTTTTCTTCCCGTCCATAACATCGGACCGAAAGATTGTTTCGATTGCGACGGTTCCGTTAATCGTGCCACTCTTGATTTTGTTACGAAACTCTATAGGCTCTGATACTTGGGATCAGATTCACAGAAGTTTGGTTGTTCTCCTTAATGTCTGTGTTTGGACATTTTGGGTTGTGGCCGTCCTGACAGCAGACCGGAAATCTGATATCTTGCGGGAATTGATAGCTCCGGAGCCCCCGCTTGAGATCAAAGAAGAGAACTAAGATCTAAGCCCCTTATTGAGAACAATTCGTTTTCAGTGAGGGGCCTTTTTTTTATCAAACAACATTCTGTAAAATCTAACAATCCCGACGCTTAAGTGCTAAAATATCCCAGTATGGCAAACGGCAAAGACTACTACAAAGTATTAGGAATCGATAAAAACGCCTCGGAAGAGGATGTAAAAAAGGCGTACAGAAAGCTGGCAAGAGAACACCACCCCGATGTCGTTTCGGAAAAAGATAAGGAAGCGGCTGAAAAAAGATTTAAAGAAATAAATGAAGCTTACAGGGTCTTGAGCGATGCCGAAAAACGCAAGATGTATGACACTTACGGCACTGCCGACCCTAACCAGGGGTTTGGTGGTGCGGGCCGCGCCGGTCAGTGGGGGCCTTTCACCTATACTTATACTTCTAACGGCGGTAACGGGGGAAATGCAGAATACGGCGACTTTGACCCATTCGACATTTTTGAGAGCATGTTCGGTTTCAGGGGTTTTGGAGGCCAACGCGCTCCCCGTCGTGGAAAAAGCCTTTATTATCAGCTAAACATAGAATTTAAAGAAGCGGTTTTCGGTGTGGAGAAAGAAGTTTCAGTGGAAAGCGGCCGCGTAAAGATAAAGATACCCGCCGGAGCCAGGGACGGTCTCGAGCTCAAATTCACGGGCAAAGGTATGCCCGGACCTTCAGGAACACCAGCGGGAGACTTGTTTATAACGCTAAAAGTGGCTTCTCCGAAGGGTTTTAGAGTAGTAGGGGACGATTTATACGTTGTGGCTGAAATTGATATAGTTACCGCGTCATTGGGCGGTACAGCCGACGTACCGGTCGTGGACTTAACCTCTTCAGATGCCCTTGGTACAGCCAAACTTAAGATACCTGCGGGTACTCAGTACGGTGCCAGACTCCTTGTTAGAGGAAGAGGAATGCCGAGGTTGCACGGCCGAGGACAGGGGGATGTAATGGTGCAGGTGATGGTGACCGTTCCTAAAAAACTTACAAAGAAACAAAAGGACCTGTTGGAAGAGCTGGGAGCCCTTTAAACAGGGCCGGGGAACAAGTTGACCGCCCGTCAACGCTGATGTATCATCAACCGGTATAAGCGTAATATTTGGTTGATAAGTGGGTGTGACCCACTTTTTTATTACTAAAAGAGGAAAAATATGGCT
>MEWF01000014.1:9415-49301 GCA_001773255.1 candidate division WWE3 bacterium RIFOXYC2_FULL_42_13 | reverse complement strand
TGTTATCGAGTCGGTTAAAACGGCTCTGGCTACTGCGTACAAAAAAGACAGAAAAGAAGCCGGGGAAGAGGTAGAACTCGAGGAAATAGAAGTAGATTTAAATACAGACACCGGAGAAGTAAAGATTATAAAAGACAAAAAAGACGTTACACCTTCGGGTTTCGGAAGAATAGCCGCTCAAACAGCCAAACAGGTCATTTTACAAAAAATACGCGAAACTGAAAAAGAGGTAGTCACAAGTGAATTCAGAGCAAAAATTGGACAGATCATGTTGGGTACTGTTTTCCGAATCGATAACGGTTTGGTTACATTAGATCTCGGTAAAACCCGAGCTCAGGGAGTAATGCCCTCAGGCGAACAGGTGCCTTTCGAAAATTACAGAATAAATCAAAGATTAAAAGTTTTGGTAAAAGATATTAAAGAAAGTCCCCGCGGAACGGAAGTTGTTGTAAGCAGATCCGATCCTCAGTTTGTCGTAAAACTGTTCGAGCAGGAAGTTCCTGAAATAGCTTCGGGAGTTGTTGTGGTCGAGGCCGTAGCAAGAGAGGCCGGTTCAAGAACAAAGATGGCCGTTTCCTCCAAAGATGAAAAAGTAGATCCGGTAGGAAGCTGCGTCGGACAAAAAGGTGTAAGAGTTCAGGCGATAATCGCCGAGCTTTTCGGCGAAAAGATTGACATTATTCCCTTTTATAACATAACCGAGAAATTTATTGCAGCAAGTTTATCGCCCGCAAAAGTGGCAGAGGTAGTTTTAGACAAAGAAAACAAACGCGCAGTTGTGACGGTTCCTGAGGAACAGCAAAGTTTGGCAATCGGAAAAGAAGGCCAGAACGCGCGCCTTGCCAATAAATTGACCAAATGGAAGATTGACATTAAGGGAGCTGCCGGAATATTCTCGGCCGATTCGGGTGAAGCAATAAAGATCGGGGCAAAGGAAGACAAAAAAGTTGTAGGTGTTTGGGACGAAGCAATAAAGAAAACTGAGGATGAAAAAATAGAAAAAGACAGAGTCCGCAAAGAGGAAGAGGCCGCGGCAGAAGTTGAAAAGGCCCCGGAAGAAAGCGTCGAATCTGGAACAGAAGAAACTCAGGATGTACAATCTGAAGAGAATACTCCTGCTGAATAATCATGCTAACTTTTGCCAAAAGCAAAATTAAAATGAAGGATTTGTTATGTCTAGCGATAAAACTAAAAATACAACTGAAAAGAATTTACGGGCGCCCATCGTTACCGTTATGGGTCACGTCGATCACGGCAAAACCAGCATTCTTGACTTTATCAGACACAGCAACATACAGGAAAAGGAATACGGTGGAATAACCCAGCACATTGGTGCTTATCAGATCCAGCATAAAAATAAGAAAATCACTTTTATAGATACTCCCGGCCACGCGGCATTTACCCAGATGAGAGCAAGAGGAGGCAAGGCGGCCGACATCGTCGTTTTAGTTGTGGCTGCAGATGAAGGTGTAAAACCTCAGACAAAAGAAGCGATCTCTCACGCTCTCGCCGCTAAAGTTCCCATAATCGTGGCAATAAATAAAATAGACAAGACCGGTTCTAATCCGCAGAAAGTTAAGCAGGAACTTGCTTCTGAAAATATTCTTGTCGAGGATTGGGGCGGAGAATGCATCAGCGTCGAGGTTTCAGCCAAAAACGGTCAGAACATAGACAAACTTTTAGATGCCATACTTCTGGTTTCTGAAATGCACGAATTGAAGGCTGATCCTGCGGGAGAGTTGGAAGCAATAATAATCGAATCACGTTTGGACAGAAAAAAAGGTGCGGTAGTTTCCTGCATTGTGCGTAACGGAACCTTGCGTTTCGGAGATAAAATAGTGTCGGGAGGTTACTCCTGCAAAGTAAAGGCAATGACTGACGATAAAGGTGCGATCATTCAGGCAGCAGGTCCTTCAACTCCTGTTGAAATATTGGGCTTCAAGGAAGTACCCCGTGTTGGGGATCTTATTGTGTATGAAGGAAGCGAACTTGCTGAGCTTGCGGTGCAGGAAGACCAGACAGAGATAATAGGCAAGGATGCCAAAAAAACCATAGCAGTCGTTCTTAAGGCCGATACTCAGGGTACACTGGAGGCGGTGAAAAGCAGTCTAGCCGATCTGATATCTTCTTCAGTCGGGGCAACCTACGCCTTAAAATTTTTATATTGCGGTACAGGGGATATCTCCGAATCTGACGTTATGTTGGCGCAGAGCGCAAAAGGAGGAATAGTACTGGGGTTTAACATCAGACTTCCTTCAGCAGCCGCAAATGTGGCCGAAAGTAACAAAGTCCTGGTCAAGACCTATTTAACAATTTACGACTTAATTGATGATGCCAAGAACATTCTTGAAGGAACGGCTGTGGAGGCTGAGTCGAAAATAAAAGGGAGAGGTCAGGTTATCAAACTTTTTAAACTTCCATCTGGAGATGTTATCGTAGGTACAAAAGTTTTAGCGGGTGCCCTGAAAGCCGGGGTCCGGGTTTCAATTTACGACAAGGATCCTTCTGATGTCACCTCTGACGACATCCCTCTTTACACCGGTACTATAAAATCTCTTCACAAAGGCCAGGAAGAGGTAAAGGTGATCGGTAAGGATGTGGAGTGTGGGGTTATGTTAAAGCCCCACTTCGACGACGTAGCGGTCGGGATGTGGCTCGAAGTCCGTTAAGTAGGCTATTTCAGCGATTTATCCATTTTTGACTATATAGGTCATCTGTTGTACAATCTCCTGTCGCGAAGAAAATTCTCTTTATATATGGCTGAATTCGATATAGAAACAAAAATTAAAGAAATGTTGGCAAACGCCCGTAAAGTGGCTATTGTACCGTCCGTTGTTGACGGTGCCGATTCTTTTGCCGCCGCTGTAGGGTTGTATAGGATGCTGTCCTCTAAAGGCAAAGATTCCTCCATTCTATATCCCGGTACCGTGCCTGCAGGACTTGAGGGCATAACCGAAGGTATAAATATAAGCACCTCAGTGGGCAGCAGAAGTTTGGTTGTTTCCATCGACTATTCCGGAACTACGGCTTCAAAAGTCAACTACACTACTGAAAACGATGTTTTGTCCTTTTACCTGACTCCCGTCGACCGTGATTTTGACCTAAGCAAGGTGAAAACGGAGATCACAGGACCGGATTTTGACCTCTACATCACAGTAGGTATACAAAGTTTCGAGGATACGGGTGTTCTTAGAGAACATCTTCAGGCTGAAATATCAAAGTCTAAGGTTATAAATATAGACAATAACTCTCTTAACACCAGATTCGGCACTTTATACCTGGTAGATGCTTCAATGGAGAGCTTATCTTTGCTTATTCTAAACAAGGCCCCGAAATGGGATCTGGTCATAGACCAGCGTTCCGCTAAGGCTTTAACCACGGGCATTTATCGCTAAATAATAAAGAAAAACCTTGATTTTCCAACGTTTTTTTGATACCATTTCATCTTGGTTATGGCTTTAAATAAAGACAAAAAAGCATCAATAATAAAGACCAACAGGCTTCACGATGCCGATACGGGATCTCCCGAAGTTCAAATAGCGCTTTTGAACGAGAAGATCACCAAGCTATCTACACATCTGAAAGCCCACAAGAAGGACAACCACTCAAGAAGAGGGTTGCTTCAGATGGTCAACAAGAGACGAAGACTTCTTTCTTATCTCAAAAAAAAGGATGAGGAAAGATTTACTTCTGTTTCCGAGAAGTTGGAGCTTTCGAAGTAGTTTAGAGTCAGACAGTAGTAATTAAGTTTTAAGTCCGGACGTTAGATCAGGATTAGGAGTTAATGTATTGGGCACAAGCAGTATGTGCGTAATATTTTAAGTCTTAATCCCCACATTTATCACCCGGCTTACATAAAAATGAATAAGATCATAAGAAAAGAAATAAATTTCGCAGGCCGAAACCTTGTGCTTGAAACAGGTGAGCTTGCAATGCAGGCCGATATAGCCGTAAAGGCTTCGTATGGGGATACGGTTATCCTCGCTACGGTAGTTCACAGCGCACCCATGCCCGACATCGATTTTTTCCCATTAACGGTTAACTACGAGGAAAAGTTGTACGCGAGCGGAACTATAAAATCATCCCGTTTTGTTAAAAGGGACGGTAAGGCAACTGACGAAGCGGTTATCAGCAAAAGACTGATAGACCACGCTATTAGGCCGTTGTTCCCCAAAGAATATATGGATGAAGTACAGGTGGTTGCTACCATTTTATCACTTGATGTTGATGCTGATCCTGAATTTACAGCCATGACGGCAATTTCCGCGGCTTTATCTGCCAGCGAACTTCCGTGGGAAGGTCCCATGGTCAGTTTAAGAGTCGGTAAGGTCGACGGAAATTACATACTCAACCCGAGCAGCGCTGTTCTTGAAGATGGTACAAAGTTGAATATGATGATCTCCTTCGTAGGCGACCAGAAAAAATTCCTGGCCGTAGAAGCCGAAGCTGAAATTTTGCCCGAGGATGATATTTTCGGTGCGATCAATTTCGCGAGAGACGGTGCGGACCCGGTGTTTAAACTTATAAAAGAGTTTGCAATGGAGGTAAATCCCGAGCACACGGTGTATAAGTACTTACCTAAATCGTTGAGCCCGGAAATAATTGCTGACGTTTCGGCAATTGCAAAAGAGACCATAGAAAAGATTATAAGAATGGAGTTCGATAAAACCGAGCTTCAGGACAAGAGAGAAGAAATGAAGGACAAGGTTTTCACGGGTCTTGAAGGCAAGTACAAAAAAGCCGATATGGTAATGGCTCTTGAGGAGTTGGAAAAGAAATCCATTCAGCATCTAATCCTTGATGAAGGAAAAAGACCTGACGGAAGAGGTATAAAAGACATAAGAGACATCAGCTCCAGAGTTGGTCTTTTACCAAGAACTCACGGTTCCGCCCTCTTCACAAGGGGAGTAACCCAGGCTTTAACTGTTTGTACATTAGGTTCTCCTTCAATGGAGCTTTTGGTACAAAATATGTACGGTGAGTTCAATAAAAGATTTATCCACTACTACAACTTCCCTCCTTTCTCAACAGGAGAAACGGGTAGAATGGGAGCTCCTAAGTCCAGAGAAGTGGGTCACGGAATGTTGGCAGAAAAAGCTTTGAGAGCTGTGATACCGAGCCAAACAGAATTTCCTTACACCGTGTTGCTCGTTTCTGAGGTACTTTCGTCCAGCGGTTCATCTTCGATGGCTGCTACGTGCGGTTCGACACTGGCGTTAATGGACGCAGGCGTGCCTATAAAGGAAATGATAGCCGGCGTGGGCGTCGGAATTATAACGACCGATGATTTCAGTAATTACAAGATAATGACCGACCTGGCGTATCTGGAAGATGCGTATGGTTTCCTCGACTTTAAGATGACCGGATCAAGAAACGGTGTCACAGCTATACAGGCCGATATGAAAGTAAAGGGAATACCGATCGAGATACTTAAAGATATAATCGCTCAGTCCAAAGAGGCCAGAATGAAAGTTTTGGATGAAATGGAAAAAACGATAAACACACCTAAGGATACGGTTTCCAAGTACGCACCTAAGACCACAATGCTTAAGATCAACCCCGAGAAGATCGGTATGGTAATTGGAAGTGGCGGGAAAGTTATAAAGGAAATACAGGAAACTACTCAATCAGAGATATTTATTGAAGAAGACGGTACAGTAATAATCTCTGCAGTTGAGATGGAAAACGTTCAGAGGGCTGCAAAGATCGTTGACGGACTAACAAGAGAACTTAGAACGGGCGAAGTGTTTGATGGAACAGTCAAAGACCTTTTAGACTTCGGCGCCCTTGTCGAGATATTACCGGGAAGAGTAGGACTGATGCACGTCAGCGAAATAACCAACTCTTACGTCAAAAAGGTCGAGGATTGGTATAAGCCCGGAGATAAAGTAAAAGTTAAAGTAATAGGACTCGGTCCTGAAGGGAAGATCAGCTTGTCGCACAAAGCGCTTGAACCTAAATCTGACGATTCGGGTAATTGACAACCTTTAGACCGTAAGCTGTTATAATTTATTTGATGTCGAGAAACTGCCCCCAGTGCGGAAGAAATCTGTCAAAATCTGATGTATATTTTTGTTCCGTGTGCGGTGCTGTTGTCGGTACTTCCGCAGACATACTGAACAAGCGTTACTATCAGGTATCCGGCGGACAGGCAAAAAACACTACAACCCCGAGCTTCTCCGTTTGGGGCTTGTTGGCCGGGGCAGGAGCATTTCTCCTGCTGGCAGCTTCGGCAATTGTATCTTCCTACTTAATGAACGATGCAATCACAAATGGCAAAACTATGATCGAGACAGCTTTTCCGAAAGCAGTTGTTCAACCGGAGAAACTACAAGCATCTGCTGACACAACGGCTCCCGGATTGGCAGAAAAAGGTATAGAGGTCGAAAGTTTTCTTCCCTTTGATACGGACTTTGCGGCTGTGTTCTATTCTCCTTCAGATTTTACCGACGCCTTAAACTTTTTTGGAATCGAGAATTCTTTTGATTTGGATTTTCTTAAAAACTCAAACCGCCCTCCATTTGTTATGATAGTGAGTCCGGCGGCAGATAAAACTGAAAAAGACGGAATAAGTATTTTATTTTTCCCGCAAACCAAATCTCAGGACGGTTCATACGGGAAATACATATCGGGAGAATTTTTCGAAATAAATTCGGACAGTCTCGTAATAGTTACAAACAATAGTGAAATGGGAAATGAGATATTACAGGTTTCTAAGGGGTTGAAAAAAGGTTTAAATTTGAACTCTTACTACGTGAACATAAGAAATAAAATTCCGGTAACCGTAAGATCAAAGATTTTTGTCTTTACCGACATTGGTGTAGGATATGTTAATAAATTTGATACTGAGGCTATGTCGGAAACTTTAAAAGCATTAGTACTTAGTTATATGAAGTCGGGAAGTTACTACGGATTTATACAATATGAGTGAAGACGGAAATAAAAAAGATTTTTTGTTTGAAGAATTAAAAACGCTAGCGGCTAAGGTGGACGAAACCAAAGGTATCCCTGAGGATCTTGCCGACCGTCTGCGCCAAATGATCCAGAGATTGGATAGAATGGCCAACCTGGGGCATTACGCGACTGAATATGATACTTTAGCGAGATATATCGGCATTGTTACCTCCATCCCGTGGGCAAATAAGACCGAGGACAGGCTTGACCTGGCGATTACTAAGCAGGTTTTGGATCAGCACCACTATGGTCTCGAGTACGTCAAAGAAAGGATCCTGGAGTATATGTCCTCGCTCATTTTGTTGAAACAAAGGCAAAAAGATGCACTGGGAAGGGCGCCTATCCTTTTAATGGTAGGTCTGCAAGGTGTCGGTAAAACCACGCTCGCCATTTCTATTGCCGAGTCCATGCAGAGGAAGTTTATAAGGATCGCTATGGGCGGAATAGGGTCGACCCTTGAAATAAGAGGAAGAAGCAAAGCGTTTCCGGAATCGGAACCCGGGTTGATAATAAAAGCGTTAATCAGTTCGGGTGTTAAAAATCCCGTGATTTTGCTGGATGAGATTGAAAAGTCGAGTGGGGAGTCAGGATTACAGTCCGACATAATGGCTGTTCTGCTTGAGATCTTGGATCCTGCGCAAAATATTGCGTTTAGGGATCACTACATAGATTTTCCTGTAGATTTGTCGGACGTGATGTTCATTTGTTCTGCCAACAACCTTGGCCCTCTATCTACAGCTTTATTGGATAGGATGGAAATTATTAAAATGCCTTCGTACTCCGACACCGAAAAAATGGTTATCGCAAGAGATTATGTATTTCCAAAGGTTATCGAGAACTCGGGGTTAAAACCGGAAGAATTAATTATAGACCCCAATCTTTGGCCGGGAATAATAAGACCGTTTGGTTACGATTCCGGTATCAGAAGTCTTACCAGAACTTTGGAATCTATATGCAGGAAAGTTGCTAAGGAAATTGTCGAAGGCAAGGCGGATAAAGTTTATATAAACGCCGACAATTTAAAACACTATCTCCCCAAATAATATGAACAAAGAAGAAATGATGGAAAAAGTCAATTTGGCTGTAAAAGCCTGTAAGAAATGCCGTCTACACGCAGGTGCATTAAATGCTGTACCGGGAGAAGGAAATATAAACAGCGAAATTGTTTTCATTGGTGAAGCCCCGGGACGTACCGAAGATGAAACAGGGAGACCCTTTGTAGGAAGGGCGGGAAAGCTGTTGGAGCAGTCACTGTCCGATATAGGATTGTTGAGGAAAGACGTTTGGATCGGAAATATAGTTAAACACCGGCCTCCCGAGAACCGCGATCCTCTTCCGGATGAAATAGCGGCGTGTGAAAAATTCCTGGCGTATCAGTTGAGGATAATTTCACCGTTGCTGGTTGTCCCTCTCGGAAGATTTGCCATGAATTATTTTCACCCGGAAGGAAGAATATCTCATGACAGAGGTACATTATTACGAACTAAAAACTTTAATGTTTATCCGGTTTATCATCCCGCAGCAGCTCTTAGGAATCCTGAGATGATGCGCGGATTTGTAGAAGATTTTAAAAGGATTCCACAAATTTTAGATTTAATTAAAAAAGGAGATAAAGACATACCCGTGCAAACGGACCAACAAATAGACGATGGACAACTTGTTCTGGGTTTGTAAACTTATCATATGGATCAACAATACGTAAATTCAATTTCACAAGAAGAAAAGGGAACGGCGAAGAAGCTCAAAATAATAACTTTGAGCGGAACTGAGTCGGTCACAAAAAACCTCACGGTTTATGAGTACGGAGATGATATTATTTTGGTGGACTGCGGAGTCGGGTTTCCCGATAGCGACCTTTATGGGGTCGACGTAGTTATACCGGATTTTACATACATACTGGAAAATTCCCACAAGATACGGGGTTTATTCGTTACGCATGGTCATGAAGATCATTTTGGAGCAGTGCCGTTTTTGTTAAACCAGCTGGATGTACCTATTTTCACTAGTAAGCTAGTACAGGGTTTCCTGAAAGAAAGACTGAACGACAAAGGATTTAAACACTTGGCGGAAAGAACCCGTTTCACTTTATTGGAGCCCGGTACAGGAACGGTGACAGCAGGTGTGTTTAAAGTTACGGCATTTGGTGTCAATCACTCGGTGCCCTCCACAATGGGTTTGGCAATTGACACCCCGGAAGGTGTGGTTTTGCACATGGCCGACTACAAGATAGACTGGACCCCTGTCTTGGACAAGCCGATTGACTTAAATACTATCGGCAAATACGGACAGCAGGGAGTGTTGTGTTTATTATCGGACTGTTTGAACGTTTTAACAGAAGGTTATTCCAAAAGTGAAAGCTCGTTGTCGAACACATTCACTGATCTTTTTGAGAGCAACCCGGGAAGACAGATGTTTATTACAACCATTTCCTCAAATATTTCGAGGATGAGTCAGATCATGACTTCGGCACTAAAGCATGGAAGAAAAGTTGTTTTGAGCGGACGTTCTATCGAGCAAAGTGTAAAGGTTGCCAGAGGACTGGGAGTTATAAAATTTCACGATGATTTGTTCGTTGATGAAAGAGAGGCAGGAAGATTTCCTCAGGGTGATGTTGTTTATATTATAGCCGGTTGTTACGGTCAGCCCGGTTCTTCACTCGGTAGATTGAGCAGAGGAGAACACAAGGAAATAGTATTGGAAAAAGATCCTATTGTGATTTTTTCAGCTGACCCGAATCCTCCCGGAGTAGACGTAGCTGTTGAAAGAGTGATGTCCGCGTTCACTTTGTTCGGAGCGGAGGTAGTGTATAGCAGAATACAGGATAACCTGCATGTTTCAGGTCACGGAACCAAAGGTGATTTGATGACGATAGCATCCGTTGTAAAACCGAAGTTTTTTATACCGATCGGCGGAACAATCACCAGAATGCGCGCATACACAAACATGCTCGGCGAACTCGGTGTATCCAAAGACAGGGTGTTTGAATGTTTGGAAGGTGACACAGTAGAATTTTCTTCCGGCAGAGCAAGAAAATCAGGAAGACTTCAAACCGTTCCTGTATACATAGATACTGCCGGATCCGGTAGTACCATCAATCCGGTAGTTATAAAGGACAGGGATCAGTTATCGAGCGACGGTGTTTTTGTGGTAGTGATCCCGTCTAAAGATGGCAAGCTCCTAAAAGATAATGTGGAAGTTGTGACGCGCGGGTTCATCTACGTTAAGGCTTCTCAGGAACTCATGGATAAATCCCGAAAATTTGTGACCAAAACTCTGGAGAAGTTGTCTGAAAAACCTTTAGAGTGGCCGGCGAAAAAGAAGAGGCTTGAGAGCGAAATTCAGGACTTTCTCTTTAAGGAGACGAGAAGTTCTCCGTTGGTAATCGTTCACGCTTTAAATGTATAAATATTTTCATAGACAGGAGTTGCCCGAAACCGCTCTTTTGGTTGCGTAACTTTGGTTGTCGTAATGATATAATTGAGCCAATGCCTAGAGGAAGAAAAAGGAAATTTAAGCTCAACTTCAGTATAAAGCCCGAAACTATAAGATCGGTTATAGCGCTGGTGCTTGTAACGGCAGGGCTTCTCAGTCTCATCGCTTTTTTTGCCCCGTCTTACTCTGTAAACGCAAAAATAAAGAGTTTTATGACCGGTCTATTCGGGAAACCGTCAATCATATTACCTTTTTTGCTTATTATTTCCGGCTCATTATTCATTCAGAAACTAAAAGCAAAATTAAAAGAGCCGAGAATTGTAGCAGGATTGGTTTTGGCACTTTTAGGTTTATCCGGTCTTTTCCATGTTTTCATAAATAGGAATGATGCACTGGAAGCGGCCGAGAACGGTTTGGGGGGAGGAATGATCGGTTACGAGATTAGCTCTTTTTTGGCAAGCGGCGTGAGTATTTACGGAGCCGCTGTTCTTCTCGTTTTAGCTGTTTTAATTTCGGCAATCTTACTTTTTGATATTTCATTGGACCAGGTACTTGGTTTTATTTCGGAGAAAAAGGATTTAATAAAATTTCCCCTTAAAGGAATGTGGCCTTTCAAGAAAGAAGAAGCCGGGGATTTTGAAGAAATAAGTGAGGACGAATACAATATCGATTCTGATGGCGGGATTCATGAACCCGTTCCGGCATTAGTATCAGCGGCGAGAGACGAAGTTGAAGAGACCCCGGAGTTTGAGATAATTCCCTCGCAGTACGAACCTCAAAAAGTTCCCATAATCATACCTGAAGGTGCAACGTCCACGATTGCTACCATATCGCCCACGAACTTTTTGACTGCTCCGCCGAACAGGATATGGGTAGAACCTCCTTTGGATCTTTTAATAGAACCTGTCGCAGAGTCCAGGGATTTTTCGGAATCCAAGGCTAACGAGAAAAAAATCGTAGAAACACTAAAATCCTTTGGGATAGATGTTGAGGTGGCAAATACAAAAGTGGGCCCGTCCGTTACCCGATATGCTTTAAAAACAAAATCAGTGACCAAAGTTTCCAAGATAGCTTCTTTGCATGAAAATCTCGCACTCGCTTTGGCATCCCCCAACGGATCGGTGAGAGTGGAAGCACCTATTCCCGGTACGTCCGAGATAGGGATAGAAGTTCCGAACGCCGTTCGGTCGGTGGTCAATTTTAAATCTATAATCACATCCGATGCCATGAAAAATCTTAAGACTAAGCTTGCCGTAGGATTAGGGAAGGACGTTGCGGGAAAAACATACGTTTATGACATCGGCAAAATGCCTCATATGCTAATTGCCGGTGCTACTAATTCAGGAAAGTCCATATTTATTCACAACATTCTTTTTTCAATTTTATTCCGTGCTTCTCCGCAGGAAGTGAAATTTATTTTGGTAGATCCGAAGAGAAACGAATTAATTCACTACCAGGATATTCCGCATCTTATAACTCCTGTAGTAGTGGACATGGAAAAAACCCCCGCGGTATTTAAATGGGCAGTTCAAGAAATGGAAAGACGTCTCAAACTGTTTGAGCAGGCCAGAGTAAGAAATCTTGATGCATACAATGAGAATTCAGGATTTCAGGCTCTGCCGTATATTGTGATCGTTGTGGACGAATTTGCCGAGGTAATGATGCAGGACAAGAATTCGGTGGAGAAAGCGGTCGTGAGGCTTGCTCAGATGGCAAGATCTACCGGCATTCACCTTATTCTGGCTATCCAGCGTCCTTCAATCGACATTATTACAGGGATAATAAAAGCAAACATACCTACGCGTGTTGCGTTTAGTGTTTCAAGCCAAATAGACTCTAGGGTTATTATCGATCAACCGGGAGCAGAGAAGTTGCTGACGAGAGGAGATATGCTTTTTGTCCCGCCCGACGCCCAGAAACCTATTCGATTGCAGGGCGCGTATATCGATGCAAAAGAAATAGATAGGTTGGTCAACTATCTTAAAAGTCGGGGAGTCGAGCCCGACTATTCGGATGAAGTGCTGAGTATGTCCATGGAAAAGGATGGTAGGGTTAGTTCCAGTTCCTGGGGGGATGACGTAGATCCGTTGTTTGACGAGGCTGTGGATATTGTAAGTTCGATGGGCAAGGCATCGGCCTCTCTTCTGCAGAGGAAACTTTCCATTGGATTTTCCCGTGCCGCCAGAATAATTGATGAGATGGAGGCGAAGGGAATTGTCGGCCCCGCGGCAGGAGGGAGCAGGGCGAGGGAGCTGTTGATTGGCGGCGGGCCTTCGTATTCGGAAGAACCGGATGATTTTGTATCTTAAAAATCTGGTAGAATAGTCCATTATGGGAAACAAAAAGACATCAAAGTTAAGAAAAAAAGAAAGACGCCTGGCTGAAATCGCACGTGCGCAATCGGCTCGTCAGGGAACTGTACTGCCTAAAGTATTCGTGGCAGCTGCCGAGATAAAAAATGAAAAGTCTATCGGCAAAATAGGATACCACGAACTTCCGGAAGCCGAAATTAAAAAAGATATGGTGAAAAACTTTATATTTCTGGTGTTTGCAGTTGCGGTTATAACAGGAATAAAAATCTCCGGTTGGAGTTTGTAGCTTAAAGTCTGATTTCGGCGTCAATAAATTCTTCCAGTCCTCCGTCGAGTACGTATTCCGGGTTAGTTGATTCCACGTCGGTTCTAAGATCTTTTACAAGCTTGTAGGGGTGTAATACGTAATTGCGGATCTGGTTCCCCCACCCGGGCATCTTGTAGTCACCCTTTGCTTTTTTCTTCTCGGCCTCTATTTTTTCCAACTCCAATTTATAAAGTTTTGATCTAAGTATTTTCAACGCTTTCTCTCTGTTTTTTCCCTGAAATCTTTCCTCCTGACATTCGACGATTATTCCCGACGGTTTGTGTTTTAAGCGTACCGCGGTTGATACTTTATTGACATTCTGTCCGCCGCTCCCGCCCGATCTGAAGAAATCCCACTCGATATCCTCTTCTTTCAATTCAATATCTTCTATGTCCTCGTTAATAAGGGGAATAACTTCAACGAGGGCGAAAGAGGTCTGTCTCAAATTATCGGCATTGAACGGAGACTGCCTTACGAGCCTATGAACGCCTGACTCATTTTTAAGAAATCCGTATGCGTATCTTCCCGATATTTCGACGGTTCCTGTTTTTATTCCTGCTTCCTCCCCGGCGATAGTGTGAACCTCGTGCCACTCCCATTCGTTTTTTTCAGCGTAACGTTTGTACATCCTAAACAGCGTAGAGGCCCAATCCATGGCTTCGGTCCCGCCCTGACCAGAATGAACGGTAATTATAGCGTCGCTCAGATCATGTTTATCTTTGAAAAAGGTTTTGAGCTCCAACCGGTGAAGTTCGCGTTCGAAATTTTCGTTGTCACCTTCCTCGGCTATAAGTTCGAGCATGTCATAATCTTCGATGTCCTTTTTTAATGCGGATAGATCCTTGGAAACAGCAGTACCTTCCTCCCAATTTTTCCAAGTGTCTTCTTCAGCTACCCTCTCCTCGAGGGCTTTAATCTTGGTCCGTTTCTCGTCTATAAACAGGCCTTTTTTAAGTTGTTCAAGTCTTTCGCGAAGAATGTCCTGCATAACTATGAGATTATACCACCGGCTTTGTTCAATCCACTGCTTCTGTCCCGAGCATTATTTGGTCACCCGGGTTGATCTCTTTTTTAAGCATTTTGGTGGCTATATACGTTTCTACGGTATCCTCAATAAGGCGCGCCAACGGCCTGGCTCCCCATTCGGGGGAATACCCTCTTTTTGAAAGTACGTCGACCAGTTCCTGTTTAAATCTGACACTGATACCTTTTTCCGCGGTGAGCCCCCGGACCTTATCGAGCATAAGTAAAGTTATATCTCTTACGTTCTGCTCCGTAAGAGGGTTGAAAACGATTATTCCCGAGAATCTGTTTAAAAATTCCGGGGCAAATTTTTCCCGGACATCCGCCAGTGCCCGTTCTCTCATTTTTTCCAAAGTTCCGTGTTCTGCAAAAACCTGTTGTATGGATTTTGTTCCGACATTGCTGGTAGCAATTATTATCGTGTTAGTGAAATCAATTTCCATCCCCGAGTTATCGGTAAGTTTTCCTTCGTCAAGAACCTGCAAAAAGGTGAGAAGAATGTTCGGATGCGCTTTTTCGATCTCATCGAGAAGTATTAACGCGAAGGGTTTTGTGCGCACCATTTCGGTCAGTAAACCTTTACTGTTCCCATTTACATCTCCCAACAATCTGTTGATGCTGTCCACCTGCTGGTATTCGCTCATGTCCAGCCTGATCATATTGATCTCGTTGCCGAAATAATGTTTGGCCAGTGCTTTTGCGGTTTGGGTTTTTCCAATACCGGTTGTTCCTACAAATAAAAAGCTGGCAATGGGTTTATTCTCATCGCGTATCCCCGCACGGGCACGCCTGAGAGCCGTGGATATCTGTCTTACAGCCTCATCCTGTCCGATTACCGTCGTTTTCATCGTTTCCTCTATGGAGAGCAGTTTTTGGGCTTCGTCTTGGGTCACGGTTTCGACGGGGATCTTGGTCATTTCCGCTATCTCGGCTGCAATGTCGGAAGATGTTAACATCCCGGAACCGCCCCCTACTTTTGTGGAAGTTCTGTTCAAAATATCTATAGCTTTATCGGGAAGGACACGTTCGTGCATCAATTTTTCCGATAATTCCACGGTCTTGACCAGAGCGGGGTATGTTACCAACATGTTGTTCTTGTTTTCCAACTTGTCCGCCTTGGCCTCAAGTATTTTTATCGTAGTGTCTTTAGGAAGCTCGTCTATTTGGACTAAATGAAAAAGACGGGCGAACGCTCCATTCGGTTCGATATACTTTCTGTAATTGGAAACGGTTGTGGCTCCGATAAATTTTATTTTGTCATTTGCAAGATGGGGCTCGAGCATTGTGTAGATTTTTGATGTTTCTGCGTCAGTATCCCCAGCGCCTGCTACGAGGTTGTGTATCTCATCGATGAACAGAATAATATCTCCCGAGCCTCTTACCTCATCCATAACTTTTTTAAGGTTTTCGGCGATTTTTCCCGGCGATGTTGCGCCTGAGATGAGACCCCCGACGTCCAAACCGACTAGCCTGTGGTTGCTGAGAGACCTGTATTCGTTTCCCTCCATAATCCGCTGTGCAATGCCCCTTACCAGCGTAGTTTTTCCGCTTCCCGGTTCGCCGATAATTAAGACATTTTCTTTGGAGCCGCTCAGGATCTGCGCGATAGTCTTAATATCGGTTTCGCGTCCGAGGATTTTTTTATACCTTCCCAAAGCTATTTCTTTGGTGTAATCGCGTGAAACGGCGTCGAGATTAGGTGTTACCCTCCCCAGCATTCCCTTTCCGAATCCTCCTGTAAACATAAGTTCATAGTCATCCTGCCAGAGGAAGATTTTATCTTTTTCATTTCTTTTGTCGTTTTCCCATTCGATACTTCCCTCGACACTTTTTATGGATGAGTTAAGCGAGGAAAGTATGATATCGATCTTCGGTATATTATTAAGCAGGGCGAGCAGGAGATGTTCCACCTCAATATATTTGGACTTAAACCTTAGGGAGTCTGCGAAGGCTGCCTGTCCGAGCGTCGCAATTTGTATGGAGGGTGCTGATCTTAGTTTATCGAAGAGGAGATCCTTATTTATTTCCGAGCGTCTGAATATTTTTTCGACTTGGGGGAGACCGAAGAGCCACTTAATACCGGAACTTTGCTCCGAATCCAATCTCTCCAGGGCTGTCAGCACGTTTTTTCTGGAACTGGCTTGAAAGTTTTCTTTAGTGTTCTTGTTCACCCTGATTCTGGGGGTATCCCTGTTTCCCAGTAAGTACAAAAGATAAACTGCCAAAACATAAGCTAGAGCATGGGCAGGGCCTGCGAATTTATACAAGAACGCCGGAGCTAGGTACCACGCGACCGGAAAAAGGGCACTTGCAGGTAAGAGAATTAAGAAAAACACCAGACCTAACACTGTCCACACAACCCTTATAAAAAACCCTATAAATCTTCCGACCAGAGTATAGTCACCGAAGAGGGGCACAAATAATATTCTGATGTTTGTAGTGAAAGAAATCTGGCTGTTAGTAAGCGTGATTAGGCGGGAAGATATTTTAAGTATCCTGCGCGGAGCTTTCAGGAACCACCATATTATAAATTCGTGAGGTAGTCTGGGCAGAGACTTCATAACATAAGAATATCAGACTTGGGGTGCCTTTTGTACACGGATCTCGTAAATGAATAAACCGAATGTATACCCCAGAAGCCAATATAAAACCGGAATATAATTCTCGTTGAATATTCGGCCGGAGGGAACAATAAAGACCACCTTTCCTAATATTTCCCTTTCCGAGACCGGAAAAGGATCTTCATTTTCGTTGTTGTCCCCTTTTGTTTCAAAATATACCCCGGCAGGGGATCTCCGGATTTCTACGACACGGTGTGTTGTAACAACCCCGTTTTGCTTGGAAGAGATTATATCTCCGTTTTTTATTTTGCGGACAGGTACAGTTATGACCACGTCTCCCTTATCGGCGGCGGGTTTCATGGAACCCGTGACAACGTAAAAGAGTGAAACTCCGGCTAATCTGGCTGTTCCCACCAATAAAAATATAAGTATGCTTAAGTAGTACCTGTCCGTGATGTTACCTCCGAACCCGCTTGTATCAACTAATACATCTGTGCGGATTCAAACTCAAAATCGAACAAGGCGGATTTGCCCTGTTTTGTGCTGCTTAAATTTTCCGTGGAGAACCTAAGCACTAAGGCCCGAACCTGTCCCGGGTTAATTTGTCCCACCCCCAAACCCTCGGTTTTCCATTTTAATATTGTTTTCTTGCCCAGGCTCATGCCTACTTCTCCTGGATCCAGTACACCGTTGACGTTGGCATCGTTCCACTCGAAAATTTCTACGTTAATGTCGGATCTTAATTCGGCGGGGTCGTTTACGGTTTCGTAGTATGCGCGCGATGCTATCGTAATGCCCGAAGTTCCGTTGTTGATCAGTTTAACAGGGTAGTCAGCTGACCAGGTTTGTCCGATATTTCCGAATGTCGGACCGGGAATCTCATCGACAAGGTTCGTAGGATCTGTACCTTTGGGCATGTCCTCTAAAAATCTAAGGTCGGCACTTCCTACAGAAAATGTTGAGCCCATTACCTTTGCTTTGTCGGTGAAAGCTGCGAAGGTTACTCCCGCAACCAAACTGATTACTATACCGAGTCCTGCCAAGTAAAGTGGCAAACTTTTTTTGTTTAATTTCAATTTTTTTCACCCCCTCCCAATAAATTTTGTGCTCTCATGCTGGAAAAAGAGCTGTCACACACGATAAGGTGATCGGTAAAACCGATTCCTACAATCTTGCAGGCACTTTCGAGCCTTTGGGTTACTTTTATATCTTCAGAGCTCGGATAAGGTTCTCCTGACGGATGGTTATGGACCAAAATTATTGAAACAGCGTTGTTCATTACAGCTACTTTTATTATTTCTCTCGGGTGTATCAAAGTTTCGTTGACGGTACCTACCGAGATCAGATTTTTATTGATAACGGTATTTCTTGCGTTAAGGGTGATTAAATATAAATGTTCGGTTTCTTTTCCTGAAAGGCTTGATTTGATATAGTCGTACGCGTCCCCGGGTGCCGATATCCTGACGATATCTTTACTTTTGTTGTTGTACCTTGCTGCCATTTCTTTTACCGCTGCAAGTTTAACCGCCTTGGCCTCGCCCAGGTTTTTGTGTTCGATCAATTTTTGAATAGGGAAGTTTAAAAGTTCGGTCAGCGTTTCCGCTTCCTTTATAAGACTTTGGGATAGCTCAAGAACAGATTGTCCTTTTCCACCGCTGGAAAGGATTATGGCAATCAGTTCGGCGTCCGACATTGTACCCGGGCCCGAACTCAAAAGTTTCTCGCGGGGTCTGTCGTCTTCAGGTAATGAGAGAATATTCATAGAATATAATCTAGGTTATTGCAATGTACATTACAATATGTTAAATTCTACTCACACTATATATGTCCGAAATTGGTGTAAAGATAAGAGATATACGCAGTTCGTTCAAACTATCCCAATATAGGTTTGGAAAAAAGATAGGTGTTTCAGGGAAGACGGTTTCAGCTTACGAGACCGGACGTGCAGTACCGCCGGAAAAAATAATCAACGCGATTTCGGAAATTTTTTCAACTCCGATACTCTACATGAACAAAATAGAAAAGTGTAAGCTGCGGGACCAAATAATCTCCATAAAAACCTTTGTAGAAAGTCTGGAAAAAGTTTTAGCCGAAAATTAACGCTTTGAATATTGCGAAGCTTTTCTTGCTTTGTGCAGGTTAGGTTTCTTTCTTTCGACCATTCTTGAGTCTCTGGTCATAAGTCCCTGTTTATGTAGCATTACGGAGTATTCTTCGTTCATTAGCGCGAGAGCAACGGAAATTCCGTGCGCTACTGCTCCCAGCTGGGACGATTTACCGGAACCCGCTACTTTTATGCTGGCCTTGAATTTGGCTTTCGGATGGGAGACTCCGAGTATGTGAAAAGGTCTTGTCCAAGCTATCTGCTCTTTTTCTGAAGGAAAGTAATCATTTATATCCATGCCGTTTACCGTAATATCCCCTTTTTCGTCCCACATAAATACCCTGGCGACCGCTGTTTTTCTGCGGCCGGTGCCTGCGAAGAATTTGGGTTCTATTTTTGTCTTTTCCTGTGCTTTTTCTTTTGCCATATTTATTTCACCTTTTTGAGTATTCTCAAATGCTCCTATTTTACCGTTTCCTGAGCCTTGTGAGGATGTTCGGGGCCTGCGTATACGTGCAAATTTGTTAATCTTTCGCTTCGTAATCTGTTTTTTGGAAGCATTCCGGTTACGGCTTTTACTAATATCTGTGTAGGATTCTTTTCGAGGATCTTCTCGATCTTTTCTTCTCTGAGACCTTTGGGGAATCCTGTGTGGTGCATGTATACCTTCTTTTTCATTTTGTTGCCGGTCAACGCTATTTTTTCTGCATTGGTAACTACAACAATCCCGCCCGTATTCTGATTAGGTGAGAATTCAGGATTGTTTTTACCGATCAGGATTTTTGCAATATCGGCTGCCAACATTCCCAGCACTTTATTTGTGGCATCGTAGAAATACCATTTTCTATTCTGCGTTTTTTTAGCCGGTGTAGTTTTATTTATCATTTTTCTTTTCTTTCTTTTCTGTCTTTTTGCTTACTGACTTTTTCTTTTCAACTTTAGGAGTTTCTGCCTTTTTCTCGGCCGGTAAGAGTTCAATTCTTGCCGTATTAGCGTTATCTCCGTCCCTATTTCCGGTCTTTATTATTCTTGTGTAACCGCCGGCTCTTTTCTCAAAACGACCCGCGATATTATCCATAAGCTTCTTGATAGCTTCTTCATTGCCTATGGCTTTTCTAAGTTCTTTTACCGTGTTGAACACGATTATCTTGTCGGACGAGGAAAAGCCTTTTTTAGCTTTTGTGATGACTCTTTCAACAAAAGGTTTGACAAACTTGGCTTTTTCCAACGTGGTCTCTATCTTCTCGTGAATTATGAGGCTGACAGCAAGATTTTTTTCGAGCGATCCTCTGTGTCCTTCGGGTCTTCCCATTTTTTTCTTTGCTACTCTGTGTCTCATATTCTAAGATCTCCTTCTTATCTGAGTCCTTCCTTCTTGAGAAGTTTCTTTATCTCCTCGAGTGATTTTTCCCCGAGATTTTTGATGTCGGCGATTTCATCGTCTGACTTCTTGGCCAATTGTTTTAAAGTATCTATGCCGTGTTTTTTCAGGGCGTTGATAGTTCTTGTTTGAAGGGGGAGTTCGTCAACCGCTACGTCTTCAACGTCTATTAAAGCGGCGTTTTCTTCTTCGGGTTCGATGCTTTTATCGGTTTCAAGTTCCCATTTCTCAAAAGATTCATAGTACCCTTTAAGAATTCCTGAGGCTTTAACAAGTGCCTGTTTAGGAGAGACACTTCCGTCGGTCTCCACGGTGATAAGCAACTTGTCGAGATCTGTCTTATCTCCGAACCTTGTGGGCTCTACGGCGTAGGTCACGTTCAAAACAGGTGAGAACAGAGAGTCAAGCACAATCACCCCAACTTTGGAGGTCTGTCTTTCTTCCATGGGGGAATATCCGACACCGGGTTCTACAATAAGTTCAATGTTCAACTCGCTTTTTGAGTCCGCGAGAGTGGCTAAATGAAGATCCTTGTTCATTATTTCGAGATCCGATGGTATTTCCAGATCTTTTGCAGTTATAGGTCCTGCGCCTTTTTTCTTAAGTGTGGCGACGACGGGATTGTCCGTGTGTATTTTAAATCTCAGTTTTTTTACGTTCAGTGTAAGTTGGACCACATCCTCCTTAACACCGGGAAGTGTCGTAAACTGGTGAGATGCACCCGCAATTTTTATTTGGGTTACCGCGGCACCTTCTATTTCCGTTAACAATACACGTCTCAATGCATTTCCGAGCGTATGCCCGAACCCTGTAGGAAGAGGCTCAACGGAGTAAGTGCTAGTCTCGTTGCTTTCCTTTATCGGGTTTATTTTTAAATTTTCTTTACTGACTATCATCGTTTCCTCCTTTAAAAATTACCTGGAATAAAATTCTATAATTGCCTGCACATCTACTTTTTCCTGAGTGTCTTCCGGCATAGGAAGTCTCGAATATTTTACATACCTTTCTTTAATATTCGCCTCAAGCCACTCCGGTAGTACAATGCCCTCTCTCAAATGTATTTTTTCGAAGCTTATTGGTTTTATTACGTCCCCGATCTTAAGTGTTCTTGACGGGATATTTACTTCCCGGTCATTGACATTAAATAAACCTCTTCTTATGAATTGTCTGGCCTGTGCCCGTGAAACCGCGAATCCGCTTCTGTAGACCATGTTATCCAGTCTTGATTCCAGTAACTGCATTAAAATTTCGCCCGATACCCCTTTTGAGGATAAAGCCTTGTTAACGTAGTTCTTGAACTGTTTCTCAAGAATTCCGTAAATTCTCTTGGCTTTTTGCTTTTCTCTCAGCTGTTTGCCGTATTCTGAGACGGATTTTCTTCTGGTTCCGTGTTGTCCCGGAGCTTGGGCCTTTTTTGCTATCGCGCACTTATCGGACTCGCATCTTGAACCTTTTAAGTACAGTTTTACACCCTCTCTTCTGCATAACCTACACTTTGGTCCTGTATATCTTGCCATAAGCGTTAAACTCTCCTCTTTTTCTCAGGCCTGCATCCGTTGTGAGGGATCGGGGTGAGGTCTGAAATTGACACTACATTGAGACCGACTGTTTTAAGAGCTTTAATAGATGAGATTCTGCCTAATCCGGCTCCTTTTAGGTAGACCGATACGTCCCTGACGCCTGCTTTTGAGGCGGCGTTGCCGGCTATCTCAGCTGCTTTTGTAGATGCGTAGGGAGTTGATTTTCTTGATCCTTTGAATCCGGCACTGCCTGAGCTGGCCGTGAACAAAGTGTTACCTTCGGAATCGGTCACCGTAATAATAGTATTGTTCATCCCTGCGGTTATATATACTCTACCGCTCGGTGTTATTATTTTTTCTTTCTTTTTGCCTTTTGTTGTTTTTTGTGCCATATAAATCCGGATAAATTACTTCTTAGCTAGTTTCTTTTTCTGCCCGCCTACAGTCTTTCTCTTACCTTTTCTCGTACGGGAATTAGTTCTTGTGCGTTGTCCCCTTACGGGAAGTCCCGCCAGATGCCTAAGCCCTCTGTAAGATTTTACTTCCTGCAGACGTCTGATGTTCTGGTTAACTAATCTTTTCAATTCTCCCTCGACATGAAGTTCCATGGAGGCTATTGCGGCGTTTATTTTTGCAACATCCTCGTCGGTAAGATTTTTAGCCCTGGTGTCGGGATTTATACCCGATTTCTCAAGTACTTTCTTAGATATGGTTGGACCAATACCGTAGATATACCTTAAAGATGCTTCTATTCTTTTTTCTCCCGGTATGTCTACACCCTTGATTCTCGGCATAATTAACCCTGTCTTTGCTTGTGTTTAGGGTTTCTTTTACAAATAACCCTAACTGTCCTGTTCCTTATAATAATTTTGCAATCTTTGCAGATTGGTTTTACAGATGATCTGACTTTCATATTTCAAAAATTCTTTCCGGTTGAGTTACTTAAGCCTGTAAATGATCCTGCCTCTTGTCAGATCGTGGGGGGAAAATTCTATTCTAACCTTGTCCCCAGGTAAAACCCTAATGTGGGCCTTCCTCATTTTTCCCGATATGACGGCCAAAGCGTTGGTCTCGTCTTCAAATTCTATCTTGAACATCCCTCCCATATGGGTCTCAGTTATTTTTCCGTCTTTTGTAATTACTTCTTTTGTGCTCATTTAGCTTTCTGACTCAGCAAACGCGCTTGATTGTAACAGAACGGTTACCATAGGTCAATAACTCTCTTCGGAGCCACCGAAGGGCGTTTTGGGCATTACATTGACTTTTCCAGCCGCGAAATTTATATTACCATTGTATATGTAAAAATCAACAAAAAAGGGATTTTTCAATGCTGGACATAAATTATATAAAAAACAACACAGACAAGGTCAAAAAAGCCGTCGAGGATAAACAGCTGACTAAGACCGTTTCCATTGACAAGTTAATTGAGACCCACGACGGGTACTTGGATCTTCTGAAAAAGGTGGAAACTCATAGAGCCCTAAGAAACAAGCTTTCCGAGAGTATCTCGAAAGTAGCGTCTCAGGATAGATCTCAACTTATAAATGAGGCTTCGGCGGTCAAAGAAGAGCTCGGCAAGTATGAACACGAACTTACTGAGATGAAGATAATTTTCGACCAACTGATGCTTTGGGTGCCTAGTGTTCCTGCTGAGGATGTTCCGGTAGGGCAGGACGAGAGCGGCAACAAAGTCGTGCGGGAGGAAGGAAATATCATAGACCCCGACTTTAAGCCTAAAGATCATGTGGATCTGGGACAATCGCTCGATATCATGGATCTTGAACGGGGTGCAAAGATCGGTGGGTTCAGAGGGTATTTTTTAAAAAATGAAGGCGCTCAGCTTGAGCAAGCCATTTTAAGATACGCGTGTGACATGATGCTGGGCGAAGGCTACACAATGTTGAGTGTTCCCTGGATAGTAAAACCCGAATTTTTCACCGGAACAGGGTATTTCCCGTGGGGAGAAGACGATCACTACAGGTTGGAAGATGACAAAGCTTTAATCGGAACGGCCGAAGTATCTCTCACCTCCTATTACTCCGGCGAGATTCTGAACGAATCCGAACTTCCCGTGAGACTGTTTGGATTGAGCCCATGCTTTAGAAAAGAAATCGGCGCTTACGGCAAAGACACCAAGGGTATTTTCAGACTTCACCAATTCAACAAAGTTGAGCAGGTGGTACTTACAACTGCTAACGAAGAGATAACAAGAGAATGGCATGAAAAAATGCTGAGTCATGCCGAAAACATACTAAAAGGTCTAAACCTTCCCTATAGGGTACTTTTAATGTGTACCGGGGATATGGGTGCGGGACAGGTTAAGAAGTATGATCTGGAGACTTGGTTCCCGTCTCAGAGTAAGTATAGGGAGACCCACTCGGACTCGTACTTTAGGGATTTTCAGTCCAGACGCCTGAATATTAAATATAGAGATTCCACAGGGGAGCTTAAATATGTGTATACCCTCAACAACACAGTGGCTGCTACACCGAGGCTTTTAGCGGCAGTTCTGGAAAATTACCAGAACGCGGACGGCAGTGTTACCGTTCCCGAAGTGTTAAGACAGTACGTAAATTTCGACAAAATCCTGCCCAAAAAGAAAATGATTTGATAGTATGGATCAATATGAATATTTTTGACGGGATTCAACTGCCGAAAATTATCTACGAAACCGAGTCGAAATTTAACGGCAAGATTCAGGTTTGGGAAGTCGGCAAAACCCGCAAAATCAAGGTCGACAGAATAGATCAGTCAATATCTCACAAATCCCCCTCAGCCAACCGTCTTGTTTGGGGCAAGGTTATAGAAGTTCTTGAAGAAAACGCTCCGGATCTTAAAAATATCCTGATTCTGGGTTTGGGTGGCGGTACTATGGCCCATTTAATTTCGGAAAAATTCAACGCGCCCAACATGGTTAGCGTCGAGATAGACCCGGTAATGGTAGATGTTGCGAAGAACTATTTCGATCTCGATTCTATACCGAATCACAGAGTAATAATTGACGACGCTTTGAGAGTTGTAATTGAACCGGAAGAATTTGATCTTAAACCGGAGTTTTTTGACGTATGCATCGTGGATATTTTCCAGGGAGAGAAGTATCCGGACCTGGGAAAATCCGGCAATTTCATTACTTCCATAAAGAGTATGGTGAGGCCCGGCGGCCTTATAATTTTTAACAGAATCTATCTGGATCATCACCAGGACGATGTGAATATTTTTATTGAGTACCTCGGGGATTTTTTACAAAATGTAACATGTTTGGTTGTTGCAGGTTACACAAATTCAGACAACGTGCTGATTTACGGAAAAGTTTGATTCCTTACCAATGACCTTTTTTCAATCCGTTATCATGGGAATGGTTCAGGGACTGACCGAGTTTATACCGGTTTCTTCTTCCGGGCATCTTATAATATTTCCTGAACTGATGGGTTGGGAGCAAGGCGGTTTGGCTTTCGATACAACTTTACACCTGGGCACACTTACTGCGCTTCTCGTTTATTTTTATAAGGAGATCCGCGGGATGGTTTTTTCCGTTGCCGGTGATGCGGGTAAGCTCGGTCTGCGTTTTTCTCAATACTCTCCGGAAAGTAAATTAGTTGGATGGTTGCTTGTTGCCACACTACCCGCAGGATTGGCAGGTCTGTTGTTCGGAGATTTTTTGGAGAGTTCTTTCAGAAGTGTGCTTAGTGTATCGATTTTTTTATTGCTGGGGTCGGTCTTAATGTTTTTTGCCGACAAATTTGGCCGGAATAAGGACAGATCGTTGCCCGCACCTCCCCTGACGTTTAAAAAGATCGTTTCGATAGGATTTTTCCAATGTCTGGCTCTATTTCCGGGCTTTTCAAGATCGGGAGCGTCCATATCCGGTGGACTTTTATCGGGGTTAAACAGAAACCAGGCAGCAAAGATTTCGTTCCTGCTTTCTATCCCTATAATAGCTGCGGCGGGTTTTTTTCAACTTCCCGAAGCTTTGGGTGTTTATTCCGGTGCCGGTGCGGGGATTTTAATTTCCGGTTTTTTATCCAGCGCGGTTTCGGGGTATCTGGCTGTGGCAGGTCTCATGAAATACCTTAATTCACACGGACTCAAAGCTTTTGTTATTTACCGTACGGTACTTTCATTTCTCCTTATACTTCTGTATCTTTTTTAACACCTACCGGGTAATGCGGTGATATAATCAGTTTCGATATGTTTAAGTTATTTATTGATTCAAACGAAAAACAATTGAAGAAAATACAACCTTTGGTGGGCGCAATAAATTCACTGGAAGATTCGGTTAAGAAAATGGCACGGGAAGAAATGCTCTTAAAAGTGGAAGAATGGAAGAAGGAGTTGTCGGGGTTAGACTACGAAGATCAGAAAAAGGTCATGGAAAAAATTCTTCCCGAAGCTTTCGCATTTGTACGTGAGGCTTCGGTGAGGACTTTGGGTAAACGCCACTTTGACGTCCAGCTCATGGCCGGTGTGGTTCTTCACGAAGGTAAAATTTCAGAACAAAAGACCGGTGAAGGGAAAACTCTTACGGCGACCCTTCCGTTATTTTTAAATTCATTGACGGGACGTGGAGCTCATTTGGTGACCCCCAACGACTATCTCTCCAGGCACGGCGCAGGCTGGATGGGAGATATTTATGATTATCTCGGAATCGGCGTCGGAGTAATAATGCAGGAAAGGGCTTTTGTTTACGACAAGAGCTTCGAAGGAAATGAATTTGACGACATTTACGCTGTACATTTGAGAGAAGTTTCCCGTCAGGAAGCCTACAAATGCGGAATTGTTTACGGAACAAACCACGAATTCGGTTTCGATTACCTGAGGGACAATATGGTCCGTTCGTTAGGTTCTATGGTGCAGACAAATCCCAACGGAGAGTTCGGTGTTCACAACTTTGCCATCGTTGACGAGGTTGACTCCATATTAATAGATGTCGCAAGAACGCCTTTAATAATTTCAGCAGCCGATGCCAAACCTTCCTCAAGGTATTTCGACGCCGACCGCATTGTTAAAACTCTGGCGAAAAATTCTGATTACGAAGTTGAAGAAAAATATAAGAACGTAACATTGACCGACCTTGGTATTAGGCGTGTGGAAAGACTTTTGGGCGTTAACAATTTATATGAACAGGATTTTGAGATGGTCCATTTAATGGAGGAGGCTCTGACTGCCCACGCTCTTTATGAAAAAGATCGTGATTACGTTGTGAAAGATGGGAAGATCGTTATTGTTGACCAATTCACCGGAAGATTACTCCCCAGCAACAGGTTTTCTCACGGACTTCATCAGGCTATCGAGGCAAAAGAAGGAGTGGAGATACAACAGGAATCAAAAACTCTAGCGGAAATTTCTTATCAAAATTATTTTAGAATGTACAAAAAGCTCGCCGGTATGACAGGAACCGCTGCTACTGAAGCCGAGGAATTTTATAAGATATACAAACTTGATGTTGTTGTCATCCCGACCAATCAACCTAACATCAGGAAAGATCAGAACGATGTTGTTTATAAAACGGAAAGCGCAAAGTTTAAAGCTGTAGCCGATGACATTGTTGAACGACACGCGAAAGGACAGCCGGTTTTGGTGGGAACAACCTCGGTTGAGAAAAGCGAGCAACTTCATGAATTATTATCGAGGAGAAAAGTTCCCCACGAGATTTTAAACGCCAAGAATCATGAACGGGAAGCTTTGATAATCGCTCAGGCGGGAAGAAAAGGCGGGGTGACTATTTCGACAAACATGGCAGGAAGAGGTGTCGACATAATCCTGGGAGGAGATCCCGCGGTTGCGGACGAACAAAGGGAGGTTATTGAAGCCGGGGGCTTGTATGTTATAGGTACTGAGAGGCACGATTCGAGAAGAATTGATAATCAGTTAAGAGGACGTTCCGGTAGGCAGGGAGATCCGGGAGAAACCAGGTTCTTTGTTTCACTTCAGGACGATTTAATGAGAATTTTCGGTGGCGAGCAGGTAGGCAGGATGATGGACAGATTCGGGATTGACGAAACAATTCCTTTGGAAGCAGGGTTAGTCACCAAATCCATAGAGAACGCCCAAAAAAGAGTGGAAGGATTTAACTTCGACCGCAGAAAACAAGTTGTTGAAATGGACGACGTAATAAACGTACACCGCGAAGTTATCTATTCTCTAAGAAGGAGGATACTGGAGCTTGAGTCCGGAGTTACTGAACATAAAGATTGGTTGATGCAAAAACTTGCATCTTCATCCGCACTAACTGAAGAACTCTGGGCGGAAAAAGAAAAGGAATTTGGAGAGGACACCTGGCTGGACATTGTATCTGACTGGAGCCTGCCTGTTATTGATAATTTTTGGATGGATCATCTTGTGGATATGGATCAGGTGCGCGACGGAATTGGGCTCAGAGGTTACGCTCAAAGAGATCCGATGGTGGAATATAAGAAAGAGGGCCACGAGAGATTTGAGATATTGCTTGGTCGTATTTATTCTTTTGTCGGAGAAAGATTAAGCAAGGCATCCAAAGATACAGTAGTAAGGGCCGTCTCGGCGGAAGATGCGTTAGTGTCGCGGTTAAATTACCGGCACGGCGAACTGGAAACCGGAGTATCCGAAGAGGCAGCGGGAAATCAGGCGCCGAGGGTAGTTGATCAAATGGGAAGAGTTCTTAAGGTTGAGCAGATATTGTCCGGTAAAGTTAAGGTCGGAAGAAACGATCCCTGTCCATGCGGAAGCGGAAAGAAATACAAGTTTTGCCACGGGCAAAACTTGCGTTAGTAAATTATAGTATTGCCACGGGCAAAACTTGCGTTAGTAAACTAAAGCACTGTCATGGAAAGTGATCAGCTAAAACACGACACGTTTGTGAATAAGGTGAAAGACGTTTTTGGCCCTCAGGCCAAAAGTGTTTTGGATGCTATTTCCCATCCCAGACACGAGAGTTTTAGGATAAATTCGTCCGGGTTCAGTGTTGAAGAAGTGACGGGAAGTTTACGGGAGTTCGGGTTTGAAATTAAAGAAGGGCCGCTCCCGGGCTCTTACATTAATTTGTCGTCGCATAAAGGTTTAAGAATTTCTTCAACTGACTTTTTTAAAAATGGTGCCGTATATGTTCAGGGGCTGAGCAGTATGTTGGATGTGGTTGTCTTAGATCCGAAACCCGGCGATAAGATAATGGATCTCTGTGCCAGTCCCGGAAGTAAAACTTCCTACATAGCTTCACTGACGGGTGCCCCCAAAAATATTTATGCCGTGGAAAATAATTCGGTACGTTTTTACTCGATGAAAAAGAATTTGGCTTCGCAGGGTTACGATGGTGTCGCGACCATTAGATCAAATGCGGTTAGTCTGCTTAACAGATACCCCGGGTTTCGTGAAGCGTTCGATAAAGTATTGGTTGACGTGCCTTGCTCAAATGAAGGTAATATAAGGTTTTCAGTCCCGGAGCCACTTAAATTTTGGAACCCAAGACTGTCTAAAAAGATATCAATGCTTCAAAAGAAAATTCTTGCTTCCGGGTACAATATGCTAAAGCAGGGCGGTTTTATGGTCTATTCAACCTGCACATATTCTCCTGATGAAAATGAGGCTGTAATAAATTGGGCGTTAAAGAAATTCCCGGATCTTGCTCCTGTTGAAATAAAACCTAAGGTTAGAGGATTATCATATATACCGGGATTTACCGATTACAAAGAGGAAAAATTAGATCCCCGTATTTCCAGTGCAGTGAGAATATTGCCCAATGATTATTTTGACGGTTTCTTTATTTCGCTTCTGCAGCGACGGCCTGCTCGAGTGCTTTAAGGGCATTAATGGCGTTAGCATCACCGGGGTTAAGTTCCAGGGTTTTTAGCCATAAAGTTTTTGCGGTTTCATAATCCTTCTTGTAGAAGGCAATTACGCCCATTTTGTAGGTCGCCCCGTATAATCTCGGATTCATCTGATACGATTGTTCAAGATATTTCCACGCGTTATCGTAATCCCCCATCTGCAAATATACATACCCCAGATTATGAACCGCATCGGCGTAAGTCGGATCAAGCTCGATGGATTTTTTAAAGTTGGTAACAGCCAGATCGTATTTTTGCTCTCTTGCGTAAACGTCTCCGAGATTGTTATAAACCCTGAAACTGTAAGGAGACACTTTTTGGGTTGCATGCCATAGATTGCTCGTGTTCAAGAGATCCTGTGTTCGGACTGCGGTTCTGATCGTATAAAAAGCCAACAAAAGCGCAACCGCGTAAGTAGTAAATTTCTTTATGCCTGTATACTTTTCCAGATAAGGAATGAGGAAGGCAAGTATCAAACTAAATGCCATGGTTGAAAGATAGAGGTATCTTTCGGCGATAAACCACGCAATAGCTACCGGGCTGAACGAGGGCAGCGTTGATATAAAAATAAGCAGGATGAATCCCGCCATGTAACTGGCTTTTTTGTATAATTTTATAGTTAGTATTACTACGGCGATCGTTACCGCAATCATTGCTATGTAGGAAACAATACTGATATAAATTCCCTCGTGATAGACAGTTAACGCCAGGGGGGATATCAGAAGTTTTGCTATGGTGAATACTATATATGGTGTGCGGTTTAGTAGGGGAGTAGCGGTATACGGGTTGTAATAATAGTCCTGCTTAAGATCCGTGACTCTAGTCGCAAATCCCCCGAACAAGTTTATGTAAGCATGAAGGGCGGCAAAGATAAAATACGGAAGTATCCAGAGCATTGATCTGAAATTGATCTTTTTGTTCATTATGAGTTGATCAAAGACCAGCAGAGAAAACGGTAATGTGAGCACCCAGGCGTTCCTTAGTATTGCCAGTGCGATAATAAAAATGACAATTTCCGCAACGTAATACTTTTTTTGCGCAGTTATCCGGAACAGGTAGTGGAATATCATGGTGATTAAAGTGAAAAAAACAATGTGCAGATAGTGCATCGCCGATATCCAGCCTACAGCTTCGCTTGCAAGGGGGTGGACCGCAAACAAGAGGCTTGCTATCAGTGCTTTTTGCTTGTCGAATACCGCGTAGGCAAAGAGAAATAAGAGCACCACGTTAATATAATGAGAAAGCACCGAGAACATGTGGTAAGCGCCGGGTTTTAAACCGAAAACAGCGTGGATGAGCGTTAATTCCATGTTGTATAAGAACCCCGTTCCGAACATCTTCCCGATATTTCCGATGTTCGGGTTGTACAAAATACCCTTTTCATCGTCCATGTTCAGAAACTCCCCCCTCGAAAGATTCCCGTAAGCTATCATCACTAAAAGAAACAGTAAAAGGAACGTGACCCGGTTTGCTTTAATAATTTGAAAAAAATCCTTAAGTGATGTAATTTCTTTATGAGATTTATTGTCCATAGTCAGATATTATATAAATACCATAAAACCGATATGAATATAAAGAGACATTTTTATGAAATTGCAGAATCATTTTTAACCTCCCTTCTGGTTGTTCTTGTGCTGTACATTACGATAGGGTCCGTCGAGGTTGTCTGGGGGGCAAGTATGGAACCGAATTTCGGAACAGGGGAAAGAATTTTGGTAGATAAAATATCCAAAAACTTCAGGGGTTACGAAAGAGGCGAGGTGGTCGTACTCGTACCTCCCACCGAAGACTCCAGACACTTCATAAAAAGGGTCATCGGGCTTCCGGGTGACATAATTAAAGTATTTGAGTGTAAAATTTACATATATCGCGACGGCCACCAATTTACTCTGGACGAGGAGTATTTGGGTTCCGGCGGTTGTACTGTAGGCGGGAATGAGTTTTTGCAGGAGGGCAGATCCGTGGAGATAAAGGACGGTTATTATGTTGTGATGGGGGACAACAGGCGCAATTCTCTGGATTCCCGCGTTTTCGGCATGGTTAAGGCTTCGGATATTGTAGGAAGGGTTGTTTTCCGCTTTTGGCCGGTGGGAAAGGTAGGGTTCGTAAATTAGATGTTGACAACCTTTTCGGGATATGGTAGTTTTCGCACTGTTCTAAAGCATTTCCAATATTTTTGAGAAATAAGACCTTTGGGGTCGATTTTCTGTTGGAAAAGGCTCAGTTTTCACGGTGAAAGATTACCTTTTCATTACGAAAACACGGAAAAAACTTAATAAAAACGTCCTTTTGTAGTAAAATTTTTTTTACGGCCAAATTTAGGGGAAAAACTTAATGAGAGAAACTTTTTCTAAAAGAAAAATAGCTTTAAATCTTCCAAACTTAGCAGATATACAATTAAATTCATACAACTGGCTCATGAACGAGGGTCTTAAGGAGATTCTCGAAGAACTAGGTACCGTCGAGGACAGCTCGGGTAGAGGGTGGGTTGTTACCCTCTCCGATCCCTCTATAGAGAAGGAGAATATTTCCATACCTGAAGCTAAAAGGACCGGTAGAACTTTCGACGCCCCCTGGTATGTCAAGGCTACAATAGAGGATCCTTTAACAAAAAAGAAGAAAGTATCGAATATATACATGGGCGACCTTCCTTTGATGACTCAAAGAGGAACCTTTGTAATAAGCGGCGTTGAAAGAACCATAGTTAATCAGCTGATCAGAGCAGAAGGAGTTCTCTTTACGGGAGAACCTTCTCCCGTTACGGGACAATTCTTGGCAGGTGCAAAAATACTGCCTAAGAGTGGTGTCTGGCTTGAGTTCGAGACATCCAGAAATGGCGTTTTGAGTGTGAGGATAGACAGGAAGAGAAAAATAGCCGTTACTACCCTTTTGAGAGTTTTCGGACTTGAAGAGGACGAGGACATACGAAAAACATTTGAAAATGTAGAGTCAAATCCTGAGATAAACTACATAAACGAAACATTGGCAAAAGACCCGGCCTCCAGCTTTGAAGAATCGTGCATCGAGATCTATAGAAAAATGAGACCCGGAGAACCTCTGGTGTTGGAGAACGCCAAGGCTCTTGTAGCTGCCATGTTCTTCAACAAAAGAAGATTCAGCATGGGCCACGTCGGGAGATTTAAATTAAACAAATCTCTGGGATTAAATATTCCCAACGATGCCGATCACAGACTGCTTACTTTGGAGGATCTTATTAAGATAGTTTCGAGAATAATTGAGTTGAATAATGGTGTCGGTGTTCCCGACGATGTAGATTTTTTGGGTAACAGGCGCGTCAAAAGCGTGGGAGAACTTCTTCAGTGGCAAATGAGAATAGGCTTTTTGAGAATGGAAAAGAATATTAAAGAGAGAATGTCCTTGTCTCCGCGTGAAACACTTCCTGAACCTTCTGTTCTTATATCACCCAGAGCCATAGCAGCTGCTGTTCACAGCTTTTTTGCTACCGGTCAATTGTCCCAACTTCACGATCAGCAAAATCCTTTAACGGCATTAGATCATTTGAGAAGACTTTCGGTTTTGGGACCGGGAGGTCTTACAAAAGAAAGAGCAAGCTTCTCGGTAAGAGACGTTCACTATTCTTCATTCGGAAGAGTTTGTCCTGTAAGAACTCCGGAAGGACCGAATATAGGATTAATCAACTACCTTGCCTCTTATGCCAAGGTCAACGAATACGGTTTTTTGGAAACCCCTTACATTAAACTTGAAAAAAAACCTTCGGGTGATATCAGGCTAACGGACGAGATAGTTTATCTGGCAGCCTACGATGAAGAGAACGCTCATATCACGGATCAGTCGGTAGCTGTGGATGCAAAAGGTTTTATAACCGATAAACAGGTTCCTCTCCGAAAGGGCGGCAACTTTTTCCTCGGTGACGTTGCTTTAGCAGAATATATTGAGGTTGTTCCACGACAGGTCGTGGGTGTAGCCGCAGGTCTTATTCCTTTTTTGCAAAATAACGATATCGCAAGAGCCTTGATGGGTACTCAACAGATGTCCCAGGCGGTTCCTTTGATCAGACCGGAAACTCCTATAATAGGCACCGGGATCGAAGGAGAAATTGCCCGAAATACAAATGCCCTTATTCTTGCAGACGGAGACGGAGTTGTTGAATTCGCGGATGCCAGAAAAGTAATCGTTAAGTACGGCCATGGAGGAAAAGGTTCAAAGGTAGAATACACCGCAGCTAAATTCGAGCAGACCAACAGCGATACTTGTTTTAATCAGTATGTTGTCGTTGAAACCGGTCAAAAAGTAAAAGAAGGCGATGTACTTGTCGAGGGACCGGCCGTTAACAATGGCGAGCTTTCCATCGGAACAAATATGAAAGTTGCTTATATGATCTACGAAGGTCTTGAGTTTGAAGACGGTATTGTCATTTCGGACAGGCTGGTAAAAGAGGACGTTTTAACTTCAATTCACGTTTCCGACTACCAAACTTCAGTTCAGGAAACCAAATTAGGACCCGAAGAAATCACACGGGACATCCCCAACGTCTCCGAGGAGTCATTGAGAAATCTTGATGAGGACGGAATAGTCGCCGTCGGCTCTAAAGTTAAATCCAGCGATATTCTCGTCGGCAAAGTCGCCCCCAAAGGGGAAATGGACCTTACATCCGAGGAACGGCTTTTAAGAGCCATTTTCGGTGAAAAAGCCAAGGATGTCAGGGACACGTCTTTGTACATGCCCCACGGCGAGCACGGTGTTGTTATAGGCATAAAAAGGGTCACAAAGAAGGACAACGAATCTTTACCTGCGGGAACGATCGAGAGGATTACTGTGTACGTTGCGCAGCAAAAGAAGATAGATATCGGAGACAAGCTGGCAGGAAGACACGGTAACAAAGGTGTTATTTCAGCGATAGTACCTGTTGTGGACATGCCCATGCTTCCCGACGGAACCACAATCGATATTATATTTTCTTCGGAAGCGGTTCTGAAACGTATGAATGTCGGCCAAATTTTGGAAGCCTCGCTCGGCATGGCCGGAAAAACATTAGGAAAGACTTACGAGGTTCCTTCCTTACAGGAAATTCCCGAAGAACTTATCAACGCCGAGTTGATGAAAGCCGGCCTTCCTGTAACGGGAAAAATGAAACTGATTGACGGCAGGAACGGTGAGTATTTCCATAACGAGATTGTCGTAGGTGATACATACATTCTAAAACTCATACATATGTCAGAAGAGAAAATGCACGCCAGATCAACGGGTCCTTACTCTTTGATTACACAGCAGCCTCTTGGGGGTAAAGCTCAATTCGGCGGACAAAGATTCGGAGAAATGGAAGTATGGGCTCTCGAAGCTTATGGTGCCGCAAACATACTCAAGGAAATTTTGACTATTAAATCGGATGATATGTTGGGAAGAACTCAAGCTTACAGTGCGATGGTTCAGGGTAAAGAAATACCTGAATCTTCCGTACCTGAAACATTTAAATTACTTGTCAGAAAACTTAACGGATTGGGTTTGGGTCTTGAAGCCTATTCTTCTGAGGAAGGTTCGGGTCCGGCTGAAGAAGTTGAGGAAAGTGTGCCGGAAGCGGAAGTTGTAGATACTTCCACGGAAACGGCCGCAAAGATAGCCAGTGAAGAAATTTCCGAGCAGGAGGCGGAATCGGAAGAATAATTTCCGCATATAAATATGAAAGACATTAGCCAATTAAAAGATTTTGACGCAATAAAAATATATCTGGCATCTAGCCAGGAACTACTGAGTTGGTCATTCGGCGAGGTTACTAAACCCGAGACCATAAACTACAGAACTTTCAAGCCGGAAAGGGAAGGACTTTTTGATGAGCGTATCTTCGGTCCATCAAAGAATTACGAATGTTATTGCGGAAAATATAAAGGCATAAGATACAAGGGTGTTTTGTGCGATAAGTGCGGTGTTGAAGTAACACATTCCAGAGTGAGAAGAGAAAGAATGGGGCATATAAAACTTTCTTCTCCTGTAGCCCACGTATGGTTCTTCAAAGGCATTCCGTCAAAGATGGCCTTGCTTCTCGATCTTACACCGAGAAATGTGGAGTCTGTTGTTTACTTCGCGTCATTTATAGTTACAGCAATGGACGGCAAGAAAAAAGCAGAGGCCATAGATATGGTTACAAAAGATTTTGAAAAAGTTAAAGCTCAGATAAATAAAGAGGCCGACGTAAAAGTGCAGGAAGTAGAAGTTGAACTGAAGAACATTGCTAAGATTCCTGAAGAAATAAAACGCGCCGAAGAAGAAAGAAAGATCAGGGAGAAGACTCAGCAAATAAGGACACAGTACGAAAAAAAGATAGAAGAGCAGGAAAAACACTTCAAAATAGTTCAAAAGAAAATTGAAAGTGTCGAACAGTACTCTGTAATATCCGAAAACGAATATATACAGCTGGTAAATTATCTTGAAGTATTCGCTCAGTTGGAAATAGGAGCGGAAGCTCTGCAGAACATATTAAAAAGTATGGATCTTAACGATCTGTCAGAGAAACTAAGATCGGATCTCACTACTTCCAAGGGTCAGAAGGCTCAAAGAATAAATAAAAGATTAAAAGTTGTCGAACAATTCAGAAAAGCAAACATCTCTCCCGACAGAATGATTATGGAAATAATTCCGGTTATTCCTCCGGATTTGAGACCTATGGTTCAGCTGGAGGGCGGACGCTTTGCAAGTTCCGACCTGAATGATCTATATAGAAGGCTGATCAACAGAAATAACCGTTTGGGAAGGCTGCTCGACCTGGGCGCCCCCGAAATTATAGTAAGAAACGAGAAAAGAATGTTGCAGGAATCCGTAGATGCACTTTTTGATGCTTCGAAACAAAGGCAAAAGACAAGGGTAACCAGAGGTAAAAAAGAACTGAGATCCCTGGCCGACATGATAAAAGGTAAACAGGGAATATTCCGTTTGAATCTTTTGGGAAAAAGAGTCGATTACTCAGGAAGAGGCGTTATCATAAACGGACCTAACCTGAAGTTGAATGAATGCGGACTTCCTAAGGACATGGCTCTGGAGTTGTTTAAACCCATGGTTCTGAGAGAAATACTTGGCAGAGGATATGCTCCTAATGTAAAAAGTGCCAAATACTATCTGGAATCACGCGTTCCTGAAGTATGGGATATCCTGGAAGAAGTTGTTCATGATCATCCCGTGCTTTTGAACCGCGCACCTACTCTTTGGAGATTGGGTATTCAGGCATTCTATCCGAAGCTGGTGGAAGGAAATTCCATTAAACTTCATCTGTGCGTTTGTTCAGGATACAATGCCGACTTTGACGGGGACCAGATGGCCGTTCATGTTCCGTTGGGTGATAAAGCTATAGAAGAAGCCAAGACAGTGATGATATCTACCAACAACTTGCTGAACCCGTCGAACGGATCTCCGATCTCAATCCCGACAAAAATAATGTTGTTCGGTGTTTACTACATAACATCCATCGATGAGAAACTGCCTCTATTTGAAAGAGTTTTCTCCGACGAGAACGAACTTATGCACGCGGTCGATGTTACCGGAGAAGTAAATCTTAGACAAAAGATAAAAATAGGTGTCAACGGAGAAATCGTAGAGACTACCTTCGGCAGACTCATATTCAACAGAGTCGTTCCGGAAAGGTTCGGGTATGTAAATCAGACGATGGATAAGAAACAGATCAATTCCATATTGCAGAGAACCTTTGAAACGGAAACTAATGAGGTAGTTGTTAAATTCATCGACGACCTTAAAGACCTCGGGTTAAGATACGGAACTATCAGCGGTCAGTCGGTTTCTTTAGCTGATATTCAGGTTCCTCAGGCGAGAACTTCAATTATAACTAAGGGAAAAGAAACTGTAGCCGAGATCGAGTCTAACTACAAGAGAGGTTTAATAACAAGAGCTGAGGCTTCAAGACTTAAAGAAGATACATGGAATAAAGTAATATCCGACCTTGATGCTGCCATTTGGGATGCGCTGGCCGACGATAATCCGGTTAAAGTTTTGGTCAAGTCAGGATCAACCCGTGCTTCGAGAGATCAGGTTAAGCAGGTTGCCGGTATGAAGGGTTTAGTCGTTGATACCTCGGGTAAAACTGTTGAGGTTCCTATTCTCGGCAATTATAAATACGGACTATCAGCTTTGGAATACTTCATAGGAGCTAAAGGGGCAAGAAAAGGATTGGTAGACAAAGGCCTGAAGACAGCCGACGCAGGTTACTTAACAAGAAGACTGGTAGACGTTTCACAGGATGTTATAGTGCGAGTCGAGGACTGCGGCACCGAGCACGGTAGAACAATGAAGGTGGGGGAAGGAACTTTACTTCAGACCTTTGCGGACAGAGTTATAGGACGCTACCTCGCTTCGGATGTTAAGGTCAAAGGGAAGACCTTGGTAAAGAGAAATACGCTACTTTCGCGCGAAGATGTCGCCAAAATAGAAGCCGGTGGAGTTGAGAACATTATTATCAGATCTCCTATGCACTGTGAGACCAGAAGAGGTATCTGCGGCAAGTGCTATGGCAAAGATCTCATGACGGGGAAACTTGTGAACATGGGAACAGCGGTAGGTGTTGCGGCAGCCCAGTCAATCGGCGAACCGGGCACCCAACTTTCCATGAGAACCTTCCATACCGGAGGTATCGCAGGAAAAGACATCACTCAGGGTTTGCCCAGAGTTGAGGAATTGGTAGAGGCAAGAGCTCCAAAATTTCTTTCTTTAATGTCGGATATAACAGGTGTTGTCAACATTGTGAAAAGCGGCGACGAAAGAAAGATTATCGTTATTCCAACGGATCGTGATGAAGAGGCCACCGAATATTTGGTGGATCCGGTCGAAGAAATAATAGTCAAAGAAGGTGAGATTGTTGCAAAGGGCGAGAAGTTAACCGCCGGCAACCTTGACCTTACAGACCTGTTCAGGACTGTGGGAGTCGATGAGACCAAAAGGTACATCATTGAAGAGATTCAGAAAGTTTACGCTTCTCAGGGTGTAGCTTTAAACGATAAACACATCGAGATAATCGTCAAACAAATGTTTAATCACGTCAAGATCGATGAGGTCGGGGATACAGAATTTATGGAGGGCGAGCTCAGTACCAAAGCCAGATTTATGGAAGTGAACGAAGAGGTTATTGCCAGTGGCGGAGCTCCCGCAACGGGAAAACTTACCATGCTCGGTATTACCAGAGCTTCGTTGAACACTGATAGTTTCTTGTCGGCCGCCTCATTTATTCAGACAAGCAATGTGTTGACCGACGCAGCGGCTTCTGGTAAGGTTGATTATCTTTTGGGATTGAAAGAAAACGTTATAATTGGTAGATTAATCCCGACAGGCGACCGCGCGCGATTGGAGTAATTATGCCTACTATAAACCAGTTACTTAGAAAAAACAGAAAAACAAAATCTAAAAAATCTTCGACAAGGGCTTTGAAGGAAGCATTCAATACCCTGAAGAGGCGTCCCATTAAAAGACAGGGTCCTTTCAAGAGGGGCGTTGTACTTTTGGTGAGAACACAAACTCCTAAAAAACCTAACTCTGCTCTTAGAAAGACTGCGAGGGTGAGATTATCCAACAAAAAAGAGGTGACTGTTTACATTCCCGGCGAGGGGCACAACCTTCAAGAGCACTCGGTTGTGCTTGTGAAAGGCGGAAAAGTTCAGGACCTTCCCGGAGTCAAGTACACAATCGTCAGAGGAACACTGGATCTCGCAGGTGTGCAGTCAAGAAAAACTTCACGTTCTATCTACGGAACTAAGAAACCCAAGGAGGCTAAAAAATGAGAGGAAAACCCGCAAAGAAAAGAGTTTTATTAGGTGATCCCGTTTTCAAGTCGAAAATTGTAAACAGGATGATAAATATTGTCATGCTGAGCGGAAAAAAATCCATCGCCGAATCTGTTGTTTATGGTGCTATCGACCGTTTAAATGAAGATAGAAAAGAGGGTCTCAGAACGTTCGAAGCGGCAGTTAAAAATGTAATGCCTCAGCAGGAAGTAAGATCAAAAAGAGTGGGCGGTGCCACTTATCAAGTACCCATGCCCCTTAAACACGAAAGATCCGAAGCCCTGGCATTAAGATGGTTGATCACAGCCGCGAGGAATAAAAAGGGTAAGCCGATGGAAGAAAAGCTTTATGAAGAACTTAACAATGCCTATCAAAGTATGGGTGACGCGATCAAGAAACGGGACGATACTCACAGAATGGCTGACGCTAACAGAGCATTTGCACATTTTGCCAGGAGATAATTACTAATTTCTATTAACGAAGGTTTCTATAAATATGGCCGAATCATCAAACAAGAACTACCCTTTAGACAAAATTCGCAATATAGGCATCATTGCACATATTGACGCCGGTAAAACTACTACTTCCGAACGAATACTTTATTACACCGGAAAATCTCATAAGATAGGCGAAGTTCATGAAGGTGCCGCTCAAATGGACTGGATGGCCCAGGAACGTGAAAGAGGCATTACTATAACTTCGGCAGCTACCACTTGTTTTTGGAATGACACCAGAATA
>MEWF01000014.1:9151-9356 GCA_001773255.1 candidate division WWE3 bacterium RIFOXYC2_FULL_42_13 | reverse complement strand
GGTTCTCGACGGCGGCGTTATTATTCTGGATGGCTCACAGGGCGTCGAACCTCAATCGGAAACCGTTTTTAGACAGGCTCAGAAATATCACGTTCCTCTATTATTTTTTGTAAATAAATTGGACAAGATCGGCGGGGATTTCTATATGTCCGTGGACTCAGTTCATGAAAAACTCGCCAAGGATGCCGTTGCAGTACAACTGCCC
>MEWF01000014.1:988-9133 GCA_001773255.1 candidate division WWE3 bacterium RIFOXYC2_FULL_42_13 | reverse complement strand
TTTAACGGAGTTATAGATTTAATCGAAAGAAAAGCTTTTAAGTTTGAAGGAAATCTCGGCGAAAAAATTATTGAGATGGAAATTCCGGAAGATATGAAACAGAAGGTTGAGGAGTTCAGACAAAAGCTGGTTGAAAAAGTTGCGGAGAGCGACGATTCGCTCATCGAAAAATATCTAAACGGAGAAGAATTAACTGTCGAAGAAATCAAAGGCGGTATCAGAAAGCTGACCGTTCGAGCCAAACTTTATCCTGTGTTTTGCGGAGCTTCCTTATCGAATGTCGGAATTCAAAAACTTTTGGACGGAGTTGTTGCCTACCTTCCATCTCCTTTAGACACGCCTGATACGGAAGGTTACGATCAGGCGACCGGAGAAAAAATGCAACTTGCTCACGACGAGAACGGCCCTTTTGTTGCTTTGGCATTCAAAGTTCAGACCGACCCTTATGTCGGAAGATTGACTTATCTGAGAATTTACTCGGGAAAAATAACAGCCGGTTCCTATATTTATAACTCGACTAAAGACAGAAAAGAAAGAATTGGACGAATACTTTTGATGCACGCCAACCACAGGGAAGAATTACATGAAATAAAAGCCGGTGAGATCTGTGCGGCTGTGGGTTTGGATGCTGTGACCGGGGACACTCTGTCCAGTGAGTCATATCCGATCGTTTTGGAATCTATAAGTTTTGCAGAACCGGTTATTGGTCTGGTTTTGGAGCCTAAATCAAAAGCTGACAGAGACAAAATGTCCGTCGCAATTAAAAAATTCCTGGAAGAAGACCCTACTTTAAAAATTAAAACTAATGAAGAAACCGGACAAGGTGTTTTGTACGGAATGGGAGAACTTCATCTTGAAATTATCGTTGACCGCATGAAGAGAGAGTTCGGTGTCGAAGTAAATACAGGTAAGCCTCAAGTTGCATACAGAGAAACTATTAGAAAAGCAGTTGATGTCGAAGGTAAATACATCCGCCAATCAGGCGGACGCGGTCAGTACGGTCACGTTGTGGTCAAGGTAGAACCTTTGGAAAGAGGAAAAGGGCTGGAATTCGTCGACAAGCTTGTAGGTGGTTCTATTCCAAGGGAATACATCCCGGCAGTCGAAAAAGGTGTAAAGGAAGCGGTAGAAAGCGGAATATTGGCCGGTTACCCTCTCGTTGACCTCAGAGTTACTTTGTATGACGGATCTTTTCATGAGGTTGACTCATCGGAAATGGCCTTCAAGATGGCTGCTATAGAAGCTATGAGGGACGCCCAGCGAAGCGCCGACTCCTTCATTATCGAACCTATTATGAAAATCGAAGTTGTTACTCCGGATGACTTTATGGGAGACGTTATCGGTAACCTGTCTTCAAAAAGAGGAAAGATCGAAAGCACCGAACAACGTGGAAACGCCCGCGTTATAACCTCCACAGCACCTTTGGCCGAAATGTTCGGATATGCGACCGAATTGAGGGGGATGACCCAGGGAAGGGCGTCTTTTGCCATGGAACCGAGCCATTATGAAGAGGTTCCCGCCAGCGTTTTACCGGAAATAGTAAAAACCGGCAGAAGATAGGTCTTTTTCCCTGAAAATGCTTGATTTTTAGGTATTAATCTGGTTAACTAGCAGTTGTCGAATTAGTCTAAACAACTTAAAGTATTAATTTATATAATTTTGAAAGGATGATTAATTTAACATGGTCGAATTTATAAGAAATAAAGAACACGTAAACATAGGTACCATTGGTCACGTTGACCATGGAAAGACCACATTGACCGCAGCTATAACAAAAGTGCTAGCCGGTAAAGGGCAGGCGCAATACGTTAGCTACGAGAATATCGATAAGGCTCCCGAAGAAAGAGCCAGAGGTATTACGATCAACATTACTCACGTTGAGTATGAGACCGATAAGAGGCACTATGCCCACATTGACGCTCCCGGACACGCGGACTACATCAAGAACATGATTACCGGTGCCGCTCAGATGGACGGCGCGATACTCGTAGTTTCCGCTCCTGACGGACCGATGCCTCAGACAAGAGAGCATATTTTGTTAGCTAAGCAAGTGAACGTTCCTGCAATGGTCGTTTTCATGAATAAGACAGACATGGTTCAGGACAAGGAAATTCTTGATCTCGTCGAACTCGAGGTAAGAGAATTATTGACCAAGTACGGATTTCCCGGAGACACTACACCGATAATCAAGGGTTCGGCTATGAAAGCCCTGGAAGGTGATGCGGACGCTGTAAAGAGCATCGAAGAGCTTATGGAGGCGGTCGACACGTTCATACCTACTCCTGTAAGAGAACTCGATAAACCGTTCCTGATGCCTGTTGAAGACGTATTCACGATCTCGGGAAGAGGAACTGTCGTTACGGGAAGAATTGAAAGAGGCAAGGTAAAGATAAACGAGGAAATCGAAATTGTAGGTATAAAGGACACAAAGAAATCGGTAGTAACCGGTGTCGAGATGTTCAAGAAACAGATGCAGGAAGGTCTCGCGGGAGACAATGTTGGTATCCTCTTAAGAGGTATCGAGAGAACTGATGTCGAAAGAGGACAGGTTTTGGCCAAGCCCGGGAGCACCAAGCCTCACACCGACTTTGACGCTGAGGTTTACATATTATCCAAGGAAGAGGGCGGAAGACAGAAACCCTTCTTCAGCGGATACAGACCCCAGTTCTATATCAGAACCACTGACGTTACGGGTGAAATAATCCTCCCCGAAGGCGTTGAGATGGTAATGCCCGGAGATAAGGTAAACATGAAAGTTAAACTCATTACACCGGTCGCACTCGAAGATGGTATGAGATTCGCTATAAGAGAAGGCGGACATACTGTGGGAGCAGGAGTTATCTCCAAAGTAAACGCATAATAAGATTTTCGGCTGCCCCCGTAAGGGGGCAGCTCCATCGTCGGATCAAAAATGGTTAAAGCTCAAAAAGAAACAAAAATCAGAATAAAGCTCAATTCCTACGACAGCAGGATTATTGATCTTAGCTGTTCTAAGATAGTTGATACAGCGATAAGGACCGGAGCTAAGGTAGTAGGACCGGTGCCCCTTCCTACGAGAATTGAAAAGTTCACAGTTATTAGGGGACCGCATATCGACAAGAGATCAAGGGAGCAGTTTGAGCTTAGAACCCATAAAAGAGTGGTTGACGTTTTGAACCCGACAGCACAGACCGTGGAAAGCCTGTCAAAGCTTAGTTTACCGGCAGGCGTCGGTATAACGATGAAGATGTAGGTTGCTGACCGATATACGGTAAAAGTCTGGATTTTTGCCGTAATCTAAGGTAATATAAGTCGCTTAATGCTGGAAAAGTCCAAAAATATCCGGCTCGTCCGGAAAAAGTAGTTTATAACAAGGGTTAAATTAGTGGGCGCCCCTTGGGCGCTAATTTTTTGCCATGACAGCAAAGATAAAAGGAATAAAACTTAACATGAGCCAAATATTTCTCGACACGGGAAAGGTCATTCCTGTAACGGTAATTGGCAAAATCGATGATGATATTACAGCTGAGATGGAAAATAAACCGGTTCAGATCATCGGAATTTCTAAAGGAAAAGGTTTTGCAGGCGGAATGAAAAGATGGCATTTTTCCGGAGGACCTGCTACCGGAGGACAAAGTACAAAACCCAGAGCCCCGGGTTCCATCGGCAGCCAGACGCCGGGAAGAGTGAGAAAAGGTAAAAAGATGGCCGGAAGACTTGGCGGGGACAGAGTGACGATCAAGGGTTTAAAAATTGTGAGAGTAATGCCCGATCAAAAGCAGCTTATGGTATCAGGCCCTGTGCCGGGAGCAAGAAACTCCAAAATTACGATCGAGCTAAAGTAATATGAAAAAAGAAGTTTTGAACAACAAGGGAAATAAGATTGAAGAAATAAATCTCCACGACGAGGTATTTAAGGCGGAACCCAACAACAGTGTTCTGGCTCAATATATAAGGGTTTATACAACTAACCAGAGGACCGGGACTTCCAAGACCAAGACAAAGGGAGAGGTAGCCGGAGGCGGAGCTAAACCCTGGAGACAAAAAGGTACCGGAAGGGCAAGAGCCGGCTCGTCCAGAAGTCCTTTGTGGGTTCACGGAGGTGTTACTCACGGACCACTTCCCAAGGATTGGACGTTGAAATTGCCCAAAAAAATGAAAAAACTGGCCATGAGATCGGCGCTTTCCCTAAAAGAAACCGCAGATTCACTTTTTGTGGTTAATGGCTTGGGTATCGAAAAAATATCAACATCCGCGATGTCGGCCTTGGTAAAGACACTGGGGCTCAAGGGCAGGGTTCTTTACGTTTGGAATAAAAAAGACGATAAAGTAATGAAAAGCATCTCTAATCTGAGCAATATACGGGCTGCTTTCTCGGGTTCACTGAACCCGTACGACCTTATATCAGCGAAGACAGTATTATTTGAAAAAGACGCCGTACTTGATATAGACGAGAGGTTTAAAAAATGAGACTGAACAACTTGATATATAAACCAATAGTTACCGAAAAGACGTACGCTCAGGTCACCAACGGATTCTACTCTTTTAAGGTCGCGATGGATGCCAATAAAGAATCTGTAGCAAAGGAAATTGAGAAGATGTACGGGGTCAAAGTCACCGCAGTAAAAACGATCGTAGTACCCGGAAAACCCAGAAGAGTGTCAGGTACCAGAAGATACTCAGGAAGAGTTAAATGGAAGAAGGCCACAGTAAAGTTAAAAGAAGGTCAGACAATTGATATAATGCCCAAGGAATAACTAAATGCTAAAAAGATATAAACCTACAAGTCAAGGACAGCGAACCAGAAAAACTCTCGTAAGAGAGGTGAGCAAGGACAGACCTGTAAAAGCGCTAACTTCAATAATAAAAGGTCCCGCGGGAAGAAGCCGCGGCAGGATTGCCACAAGATACAGAGAAAGAGGCACAAAAAAGAGATACAGAATAATCGATTTTAAAAGAAATAAACTGTTTGTACCCGCTAAGGTAGCATCTATCGAATACGATCCTAACAGAGGCTCAAACATAGCCCTGGTCAACTTTATAGACGGTGAGAAGAGATATATCCTTGCTCCCGAAGGTTTGGCTGTCGGCATGGAGGTTGTCTGTGGGCCGGAGGCTGAACTAGCTCCCGGGAATGCTCTGCCTTTAGAAAACATACCCTTGGGAACTTCCGTCCACAACATAGAATTAAATATCGGAGGCGGCGGTGTGCTCGCAAGAGGAGCCGGGAATTCCGCACAGGTTTTGGCTAAAGAAGGCGCATATGTTAATCTGAGGCTTCCGAGCGGAGAGGTAAAGAAAGTACTTGGAAAATGCTATGCTTCGGTCGGTACGTTATCCAATTCCGACGTCAGGAATGTGCGGTTAGGAAAAGCCGGGAAGAAAAGATACCTTGGTTTTAGACCCCACGTTCGTGGCGTTGCAATGGCAAACCCGAAGAAAGACCATCCGCATGCAGGTAAATACGGTACCACCGGTATCGGAAGACCCGCGCCTTTGTCTCCCTGGGGATGGAAAACAAGAGGTGTTAAAAGCAGGAAACGAGTTCACACTGATTACACCGTAGTTAAAAAGAGGGAGAAAAAGAAAAGATAAGGAGTATTTAGTAAAGTTAGGTTAAACGGGGTTGATCCGCGTGTAACCTAAATATCTAAAGGAACAAATTATGTCAAGATCACTAAAAAAAGGAATATATACGGACGAAAAATTAATGAAAAAGGTAAAGACAGCCCTTTCTTCAGGAGCCAGAATTCCTATAAAGACGTGGGCGAGAAGATCTACCGTCGTTCCCGAAATGGTAGGACTGACGTTTGATGTGCATAACGGAAAAAAACATATTTCAGTTTTTGTGACAGAATCCATGGTCGGCCATAAATTGGGAGAGTTTGCACCTACCAGGACGTTCAGGGCACATTCTTCTAAGAAGATAGCATAAAAATATGAACAAGTCGGAAGTATACGCAAAACACATGAAAGCAAGAATCTCGCCTAAGAAGGTAGCTCCCGTTATGGATCTTGTGAGGGGCAAGTCCGTGGGTGAAGCGAAGTTGATACTGTCTTTCGACAGAACAAAAGCTGCCGCTTTGGTGTTAAAAGTGTTAAAATCGGCCGAGGCAAACGCGGTTAATAACAACAAATTCGATAAAAAGGATCTGATACTTTCCGAGCTTTGGGTGAGCGGAGGGCCTGTTTCTAAAAGCGGTCAGTTCGTGGCAAAAGGGAGATTCAGCCCTATTTTAAAAAGAACAAGCCATATTTATGTTGGTTTAAGTCAGGCGGGCAAGAAGGTTTAAAAATATGGGACAAAAAATAAACCCAATAGGGTACAGATTAGGAATATCAAGAGACTGGCAGTCAAGGTGGTACGCCCCGGCATCTTCTTATGCTGATGTTGCCCACGAGGATATAAAGATAAGAAAGTACCTCAAAAAGAAACTTGATATGGCCGGTCTGAAAGAAATAGATATCGAAAGGACCGAGAACGACATTAGTATTACTGTGAGGGTGTCCAAACCCGGGGTAGTTATAGGAAGAGGTGGCACGGGCGTCGAAGAAATAGAAAAAGAGATTAAGAAGCTAACGAAAGCTAAAGTTAAGATCACGGCGGAGGAGATTAAGTCTCCGGAGATTGAAGCCCAGCTTGTCGGGGACTACATAGCCAGACAGATTAAAAGAAGAATGCCCTACAGAAGAGTTGTTAAATTCGCTTTGAGTGGGGCAATGGACAAAGGCGCAAAGGGAATAAAAATAAGATTATCGGGCGTTTTGAGCGGAAGTAATACAATATCCAGGTCGGAACAGTACACTTTGGGCTCTATCCCGCTTCAGACACTTAGGGCAGACATTGATTATGCCCAAATTGATTGTCACTTACTTTACGGAACGATTGGCATAAAAGTATGGATTTATAAAGGTGAAAAGACGATTTAACTATGTTGATGCCGAAGAAAGTAAAATTTAGGAAACAGCAAAGAGGCAACAATAAAGGTATTGCCGTAAGAGGATCGAAGATCGTTTACGGCGATTACGCTTTGAAGGCTGCCGACAGAGGGCTCTTAACCTCAAGACAGATAGAAGCCGCAAGAAAGGCCGTAATGCACGAAACCAAAAGAGGGGGAAAGTTATGGATCAGGGTTTTCCCGGATAAACCGGTTGTTGCCAAGCCTGCAGAAACAAGAATGGGGTCCGGAAAAGCCAACACTGACCACTACGCCGCGGTCATTAAACCGGGCAAAGTAGTATTTGAAATAGGTGGTGTTACAAGAGAACTGGCCAAGCACGCCTTTAAGAAAGCCTCGGCCAAGTTTCCTATTAAAATGAGGTTCGTGTCTAAGGAATAAATATATGAACGCAAAAGAATTAAGACAAAAAAGTGAACAGGAATTGTCGGATACAAAGAAAAACCTGGAAAAGGAAATCAGGGAAGTATCTTTAAACACTTTACAGGGTAAGGAGAAAAATGTTAAAAAGGCTGGGTTGCTCAGAAGAGATGTAGCAAAGATCCTTACTGTTATAAACGAGAAGAAAATTTTGAGCTCCGAGAAGGTCGGGGAATGATATGACAGAAAAAACTACTAGTGCAAGAAAAATAAAAGGAAAAGTGGTCTCTAATAAAATGCAGAAAACTGTTGTGGTGAAGATAGATATTTCTACCAGACACCCTTTGTATAGTAAGCCTGTAAAGACAAATAAGAGATTGAAGGCAAGAGATGATATAGGAGTTGCAGTAGGTTCCGAAGTAATAGTTGAGGAGTGTGCGCCTTTTAGCAAAGAAGTTACCTGGAAAGTAGTGGAAGTGGTTAAGAAGGCGGAGGGAAAGGGCGCGAAGGAGAAATAAGATGCTACAGATCGGTACTACAGTTAATTTAGCGGATAACTCCGGAGCCAAAAGGCTAAAGATAATCGGTATCCCCGGTTCAAGAAAAACCGTCGCAAGAATAGGCGACTTAGTTACCGCAGTAGTGAAAGGTGCCGACTCTGCAGGTACAGTTAAAGACCACACAGTTGTAAAAGCTATTGTTGTGAGAACCAAAAAAGAGGTTAGAAGAAAAGACGGCAGCTACATAAGATTCGACGACAACGCGGCCGTGGTTGTTGATAAGGACAGGAATTTGATAGGCACCCGTATCTTCGGTCCCATTGCCAGAGAGATCAGAGACAGAGGAC
>MEWF01000014.1:0-970 GCA_001773255.1 candidate division WWE3 bacterium RIFOXYC2_FULL_42_13 | reverse complement strand
TGGACCACTGACTGCCAAACAGTTTTCTATAATTGCTACTGGATTATCTTTTGCTTTTGTTCTCTACATGAGCCCTCTTCCGGGAACTTTTAAAATTCCTGCTGTTGTTGTCGTTAGCCTTTTTTCTTTTGCTGCCGGACTTGTCAGAATCAATGACATGACTCTAGATACATGGTTAACAACTTTTATCGGAGCTATCTATTCTCCAACCCAATTCATCTGGCAAAAAACTACAGAAGAGTTTGTCTCATTTTTACAGCTTGCACATACTAAATCGGCGACGACTAAGGCTAAAGAGTCCCGATCGGCAACAGAAAAAACTAAAAAAGATCTATATCCAGAGCTTTTTAGCGAAGAACGACAAGATGAAAAAGAGCAAGAGTTTTTATCGCAGCTAAATTTTGAAATCCCCACACCCCAAAATATTCCTCAAGCAATAGAAACAAAGTCTCCGATAGAAAAAACGGCTATCCTAAATATTCCAGTAGAAAAACCTCAACCAAAAGAAGTTTTCAAAGAAACAGTTGTGCCTCTTCAGCAAACTACATTGAATAAAGAAACACCTCCAGTAAAGATATTTAAAGAGGTAAAACCGTCCATTCTCAAGAAAGAAACCATTGCTGTGGCTCCAAAACTAAAGACTATAAAACCCGAAATCGAAGGATACCCAGAAAGAAGACAAGCCCCTTCCACATCAAAAGTAAAAGGAGTAACTCCACTTGCCTCCGAAATTAATTTCACAAATAAACCTGTATTTACTCTAAAAATTTCCGGACAAGAACCTCAATATGTCCAAGGTCTTTCAAATTTGAAAGTAAACAGAGCTATCCATAAAGTAGATCAAGCACAAACAATATTTCCAGTTAAAGGAGAAAGACATTTTGAGGTATCCTCGGATTTTGAAAAAAGATTTAACCAAGATGACCTTGAAGTTAAAAATTTAGATATTTTAAAGATTGAAGGAGAACCT
>MEWF01000013.1:5992-6083 GCA_001773255.1 candidate division WWE3 bacterium RIFOXYC2_FULL_42_13 | reverse complement strand
GGCTTACCTGATTCTGGGCGGGTTTTTTTTGCAGACTTTGTTGGGCGAATTTTTTAAAGAGAAAGAACTTTTGTGTGTTTTGCTTTTCTTC
>MEWF01000013.1:5742-5868 GCA_001773255.1 candidate division WWE3 bacterium RIFOXYC2_FULL_42_13 | reverse complement strand
TGGTTAATTTTTCTTTTTTTGACCAACAGCATCTTTTTTGGCTTATGGTGTTATTTTCTATTCTTTTCTGGGGTCTTCGGCCTTGCCGGAGATGAGGCAAATTTTGCGCGGGCGGGAAAAAAAGTT
>MEWF01000013.1:5580-5692 GCA_001773255.1 candidate division WWE3 bacterium RIFOXYC2_FULL_42_13 | reverse complement strand
TGAAAGCCACAACAAGAAGAAAATATAAAATATTATAGGCGGCATCGTTCTGTCCGAAATTGTTTGCCAAAAATCTGCCTATTTCCTGCACAGTGCTATTACCTGAAGCCGT
>MEWF01000013.1:1668-5506 GCA_001773255.1 candidate division WWE3 bacterium RIFOXYC2_FULL_42_13 | reverse complement strand
TGATCTTGAGGGGAAGATAATTGGTAACTTTCTGGCTTCTTGTGCCCGTTCTTCCGTATTCTATGACGAGGTTTCTCGTTCCTTCGTTGACCAGAACCACGCTCGCCACAATTACAATAGCGAGGATGCCGAACAGGAGAGCATTAAAGATGGTATCCGGCGTAAGGGTGGCTATATAGGCATATATTTGCTGGGGAAACCTGCTTATTATACCGACGAAAATCAAAAGAGAAACTCCATTGCCCACACCGCGTTCGGTGACCAGATCTCCCAACCAGACCAGGAACATCGCGCCTGCCGACATTGTTACCATCAAGACCAGAAGATCTATGGGATTGAGCGGGGGCAAAGCACCTTGTTTGTTCAGTAAAAAATATATTCCGTAAGCTTGAATTATGGTCATAGGCACACTAAGGTATTTAGTATAAAGATTTATTCTCTCTCTTCCGTACTCGCCTTCTTTAGCCATTTCTTCGAGAGAAGGAACCATGACAGTCAGCAATTGCATAATAATGGACGCGTTAATGTAAGGTCCCAGACCAAGAGTCACGATCGAGAAGTTTTGAAATCCGCCACCGCTGAAGAGGTCGAACATCCCGAACAATGCATTTCCCGACAAAAATGCCCTTATCGTAGCAACATCAACGCCCGGAACCGGCACGTGGGCCAGGAGCCTGAAAATAATAATTATTGATAGGGTGAAAATAATTTTTTTTCTTACTTCAGGATATCTGAATAGTTTAATCATTTAGGGTAGAGCCCGATTTCTTTGCTTCCTCAAAAGCTCCTTTAGAATAAGAGAATCCTTTAAGGATTAATTTCTTTTTAAGGCTTCCTCCACCAATGATTTTAACACCCTGGCGTGTGATATTTCTAATGATCCGTTTCTTTAAAAGAGTTTCCGGGCTTACTTCCGTGCCTTCGGCAAATTTGTTTAATTCCGATAATCTTATTGCTACAGGTTTCTTGAGTGCTTTGAAACCTCCAAGCTGAGGAAGTCTTTTATAAAGGGGCACCTGGCCTCCTTCAAATCCTACGGCTAAGTTATGACCGGTTCTGGACTTCTGGCCTTTCATTCCTCTTCCTACGGTGTGTCCGCCTTTACCGGAACCGTAACCTCGTCCCAGTCTTTTCTTTTTTCTTTTTGTATTTAAAGATACCAAGTTAGATAGATCCATATTTTATCCTTTTAATTTCTTCAAAGCTTTTAAAGTACATCTCACATTACTTATTTTATTGTTGGCACCGATCATTTTCGCCGAAATATCTCTTATTCCTGCCAGCTCTAAAACCGGGCGTACGGCACCTCCCGCTATTACTCCGGTACCTTTAGGTGCCGGCTTCAGGAAAACCTTGGCTGATTCGTATTTTGCTATGACCTCGTGAGAAATGGTCGAACCGTTCAGTTTAATTTCAACCATTGATTTCTTCGCTTTACCTACGGCCTTATTTATAGAGGTCGCTACGTCAGGTGCTTTGCCGTAACCTACTCCGACCCTACCGTTGTTATTTCCCACGACAACAAGTACTGCAAAGGCGATTGTGTTGCCTCCCTTGGTCTTCTTGGAAACTCTTTTTATTTCCAGGACCTTTTCTTCGATCTCATCAAATTTCGCTGTGTTTACATCTGCGGTTATCATAGTTTTAAGCCCCCTTCTCTGGCTCCTTCAGCTAAAGCTTTTACTCTTCCGTGAAATCGGAATCCGTTCCTGTCGAATACTGCTTCTTTTATTTTCTTCTCTTTGGCTTTTTCAGCTAATGCTTTTCCTGCTTCAAAAGCTAGCTCGGTTTTAGTTTTTCCTTTTATGTTTTTTTCTATTTCAATGGACACGGAAGCGATCGTATGCCCCTTTACATCATCTATAAGCTGGGCGTAAATGTGCTTGTTAGTTCTAAAGACGGAAATCCTGGGTGTCGTACCGGTTCCTGAGATCTTTTTTCTCACTCTCAGTTTTCGTCTTTCAATATTTGTTTTTCTTAAATTTACTTTATACATACTATCTATTTAGCGGATTTCGCTGCCTTTCCGGCCTTTCTTCTAACTTTTTCGCCGGTGTATCTTATTCCCTTACCTTTATAAGGCTCGGGTTTCCTGAGTTTTCTTATCTTAGCGGCCGTAAGTCCTACCAGATCTTTATCTATTCCTCTAACAGTTAATGTTTGATTTTCTCCGACCTCAAATTTAATGCCTTCCGGAGCTTTAATTTTCACCGGATGGGAAAAACCCAAAGTCAGCGATATAGTATCGGGGGCTTCCTGCTTAACTCTGTAGCCTACTCCGATCAGTTCCAAGTTCTTGTTAAATCCGTCGGTCACGCCCTCAACCATATTGGCAACCAGAGATCTGGTCATGCCCCAGAAAGCACTGGATTGCTTTGTCTCTATGGCTACCGAGACCTTTGCCTCGTCTCCCTCAACCTGTACGGCTATTTCAGGCCTGACACTAAGTTTAAGCTCACCTTTCGGTCCCTTTACGTTGACCAAAGAGTCTTTGATCTCAAATGTGACCCCTGCGGGTATTTTTATCGGCAACTTGCCTAATCTACTCATATTTAATAAACCTCGCAGATAATTTCTCCGCCGATCTTTTTCTTTCTCGCCTCGGCAGAACTCATAATACCTTTTGATGTTGAGACAACCATAACGCCGAACCCTCTTTTAAAAGTACCTATCTCATCAGCACCTTTGTATATTCTTCTTCCGGGCTTTGATACTCTTCTGGTTTCGGTAAGAGTAAAAATGCCGTCAGCTTTCGCCAATTCTATATGTATTCTCTTCACGGACGTCTTTTCCGGTTTAAACAGTTTCACACTTTCTAAAAAACCTTTTTCTTTCAAAACCTTGGCCACTTCTTCGCACTCTTTGGAGTACATTACTTCAACAACTTTTTTACCTGCCATTGAGGCATTTTTTAAGGCACTTAACATGTTTGATAATCTATCCATGCTCATATTACCAGCTCGACTTTCTTATTCCGGGTAGCTCACCTTTGTGAGCAAGCTCCCTAAAACACTTTCTGCACATTTTAAATCTTCTGTAGTATCCTCTGGGATTTCCACATAGAGGACATCTGTGATACGCCCTTGAGCTAAATTTCGCGTCTCTTTTTTGTTTTGCAATTAATGACTTTTTTGCCATATTAATCATCCTTCCTAAACGGCATTCCCAAACCTGCCAGTAAATATTTGTTATGCTCGGTTTCCCGTGTGTTGAAAACCACGGTAATTTGCATACTTCTCAAACCTTTTGTAGTGTTCGGGTTTACCTCCGGGAAAATAACGTGTTCTCTGATGCCAAGGGAATAATTCCCGTTGCCATCGAAGGACATGTCATCTAAACCCCTGAAGTCTCTGACCCTTGGTATCGCGACGTTTATCAATTTATCAAGAAACGCCCACATTCTTTCGCCTCTCAAAGTCACCGAGTAACCCACTATATCACCTTTTCTGATTTTAAACCCTGCCACGGATTGACGGGCTTTTCTGGGGTAAGCCTTTTGACCTGCCAAGGCAGACAGCTCTTCCAGGAAAGAGTCCAGAGCTTCCCTGTTTTCTCTAAAAGGGCCTACGCCGGAATTTATTGAAACTTTTAATATTTTCGGCAATGCCATGACATTAGAAAGCTTTAATTCTTTCATCATTTTCGGAGCTATTTCTTTAATGTATTTTTCTCTAAGTCTGTTCATTTGCCTTTTTTAACCTCAATAACTTCGCCTGATTTTTTATTTATTCTGTATTTTTTCCCATCTATTATCTTGTAACCGACCCTAATCGGATCTCCCGACTTTTGATCGACCAACATGACGTTTGAAACATTGACCGGTTTTTCCATGCTTATT
>MEWF01000013.1:0-1657 GCA_001773255.1 candidate division WWE3 bacterium RIFOXYC2_FULL_42_13 | reverse complement strand
TTTTGAAACCTTACCGGGTTTAACAGCTTTCTTAATAATGTTCACGCCCTCGACCACAACTTTTCCTTTGGAAAGGAATACCTTTAACACTTTTCCGGTTTTACCTTTGTCTTTTCCTGCTATTACTTTTACTTTGTCGTCTTTTATACAAACAAGCATGTCTAGGTTGTAGTTTTCTGTACTCCTTTCTGTATAGGTTGGATTAATCTTAAAATCTCCATTTTTACCAATTCTGATTGCTCCAACTGGTCCATTCCATGGTATGTGTGATGTGCCCAAGGCAACAGATGCCGCCAAGACGGATAATATATCTGGGTCATCTTCACCGATAGAAAGAACAGTTACGACAACCTGTATCTCATTTCTTATCCAGCTATCAAAAAGTGGTCTTATGGTTCTGTCCACTATTCTTCCAGAGAGAATAGCATCCTCCGACGGCCTTCCTTCCCTTTTTTGAAAACGACCACCGAGGATTTTCCCGGTGGCGTAAAACTTTTCTTCAAAATCAACTGTTAGTGGAAAGAAATCTGTTCCTTCTTTTGCTTCCTTCGACATAACTGCAGTAGCTAGAACAACAGTGTCTCCATATCTTACAAAACAGGAGCCGTGCGCTTGGTCTGCTAAGTCACTAAACTCCACACTCAATTCTCTCCCTCCGAAATCAGTTGTATAAGTTTTTGTTTGCATTCTGATTCAATATTAAATTTTAATTTCATTAAATAAAATCCTGAGGATTTTTGATTTAGTTCAAGGCGCGATGTTTTGTTTGTGACCAAGCTGTACACATAGTACTGCGCGTGGAACAAACAAAACAAGCAACGCAGAAATTAATCAAAAAGACCAGGATTAATTCATGTGTTCCTTACATGTCTTGGCGGAAGGGTTTGCCTCCAACCTATCCTCCTCAATTCCTTTATCACAAATTTCACACTTTCCATACTCACCATCTTCTATTCTCTGAAGGGCCGACTTCACTTCGTTCAGTTGAATTTCAAGCTGGTCAAGCTCTGCCTTGTTGTTGTCAAAATTTTCCTTATCCTCAGCAACATCAAACTCATCTGCATTATCTTCGTCTAAATCCGTGGCTACCGCCTCCCAATCCTCGGCATCATCTGGGTTTTTTCTACCTATAGAGGCAAGCTGTTCCTCTAGAGTCTCTGACTCTTTTAATAATAAATCTTTAAAATGTTGTGTATTTAGTTCCATATAAGTCGTATTGTAACAGAAAACCACCCCCACGCAACCTGCCCTACCTTATCTGACCACTAACTGTGTATTTACTTATTATGGCCATCAGAACATTTTCATTTGCAGTAATAATTAAAGTGTTTTTATCTATAAATGAATACAAAAGGACGGTTTTTTTATTGTCATTTTTTAAAACCCGAAGGTCTTTGTTGCGGAAAGCCTCATCCACAAACCCCGCTGTTCCCTCGGGGACGGAGAATAGTCTACCGATATCGAAGACCATGTTCTCCTCCCACTTAAGCATGCCACTGTAACTTGAGGGGAAGTCTTTTGTTTTGAGAATAATAAATGGCTCGTTTGCTTCAAACGAATAAACACCAAGCATATATTCCTTCTCGAATGCTCTTTTTAGGGCAGACGGCATTTGTGGGCCGAGTAAAGACAGTAATGTATCTATGCTTTCTGGTTT
>MEWF01000012.1:40000-43893 GCA_001773255.1 candidate division WWE3 bacterium RIFOXYC2_FULL_42_13 | reverse complement strand
CATAAGTACCGTTATTCTACCACTACCGCTCTTTTCTTCCGTGGACAAACAACTGGTAACCCAGTACCAGGTAGAAAGCCAATGACAAAGAAATATTGAGAAAACTCACTAATTTGAACCCCCTCAAAAAGAAAAAAATGAAGATACCGAAAGCCGTGTAAGCCGAAATCTTCAAAACCTTTCTGAAAATGTCCCGCGGGTCCCCTTCCTTATGTAAAGTCTTGGTTGTTATAAAAAAGCCGGTTGTTGAAAACAGCCCGGTTAAAAACAAGAATAGGGAGATCAGAAATATGAAAATATAGATGTAACTGGTCGGTTTAAGTACGGTAAGGGAGTAGATTAAGGCTGAGGCCGAAAGTATGAAAAGTAAGATGACGGTATACAAAAACTTAGGCATATAAGTGATTTTAACATTACCTTCCTAGACTCGTAGGCGGGTAGCTGATATTCTTATCGCATGCTAACTACTGAACTAGTAATCGGAATGTTCGCCGTCCTTATAATCGTTTTAGGGATTTTTGTCTTCTACATTACTTCTCAATTAAAAAATATTAAAAATGCAAAAGGTGATGAAAACAACGTTCTTATGGAGTGGCTTAAAGAGATGAAAGGCTCTGTAGACAAAAGCAGTGATGTTTTAGAAAAACAATTAACCCAGCAAAGAGGAACTTTGGATGAACAAATGAAAGGACACCGCGAAGCCATGAACGCTCAGACCAAACTTATTTGGGAACGCCTCGACGCCTCGCAGGATGTAATAAGAACAGTGCAGAAACAGCTCGGGGGTATTCAGGAGTTTGGGAACGATATGAAAGACCTAAGTAACGTGCTTAAATCGCCAAAACTACGGGGCGGTCTCGGAGAACAGTTTTTATATGAGATACTCGAAAGTTTTCTTCCCCACGATCACTTCAAAACCCAGTACAAGTTCAGGGATGGGGCGGTTTGCGATGCGGTTGTTTTCACGGAAAAGGGAATAATCCCTATCGACTCAAAATTCCCGATGGAAAATTTTGCCGCGATGTTAAAGGCCGACACGCAAGGTGAGCGCGACCGACTGAAAAAAGTCTTTATAAGTGACGTTAAGAAGAAAGTGGACGAAATCGCTACCAGGTATATTCTACCGGAAGAGGGAACCACCCACCAAGCCATAATGTACATACCTTCAGAAAATGTATACTATGAGTTAATCGTTAACACCGCCGAGATTGAGAATTACTGCAAAGTAAAAAATGTGGTTATGGCCTCCCCGAACACTCTTTCTTACTTTTTAAAAGTGCTGCTTGTAGCATTTCACCAGCAAAGCCTGGAAAAACACGCAGGCGAGGTTTTGAAGGCCTTGGACGGTATAAAATTAGAGGCGTCTAAATTCAACGACGATCTGGATGTACTGGAAAAACACATTTCCAACGGATATAAATCTATGGACGGTATAAGAACAAAGTTTTCTAGGTTATTTAACAAGATAGAAAAGATCCAGGTAATTGACGACACCGAGCAAAAGAAGCTGCTTGAGTAACGCATTTTTCCCAAAATACAGACAAAAAAGCCCCGGTGATATGAGTTTCAGCAGCTGAGCAAGCTGTTGATTTTCTCAAGCACCGGGGGTCGAGAAGGAGGAGAACGATGAAAGCTAAGGCGTGCTCGTATCTTCAGGATTCTCGAAGAGCTCCGATACGACCATTAAAAACATGACGAATGAAAAAAGCGTCAAAACCACAACTACAGCAACCATTTCACCCTCCTATACATAAAAGGCGTCCAAAATTAGACTGCGGCTATTATACTACAAGTTATCCGAAAAACCAAACTGAGTGCCCGCGATTTATACGTTTTTGCGCTATAATAGGGGTCACATGCCTCCCAAGAAGGAAAAAAAACAAAAGGAAATAAATGAAGAACAATCTAAGGTTATAAACCATAAAAATGGTCACCTGTTAGTTGTAGCGGGAGCCGGAACAGGAAAAACCAGAGTTATCACCGAACGCATAAAAAAACTTATTGAAGAAGAAGGAATAAAGCCAAAAGAGATACTCGCCCTCACTTTCACAGAAAAAGCGGCCGGTGAAATGGTAGACAGAACAGGAGACTCCATGCCCTTAGGCTACGAAGAACCCTGGATATCAACTTTTCACTCCTTCTCAGACAGAATTTTGCGCGCAGAAGGAATAGAAATCGGTATAGACCCCGGGTATAAACTCCTCTCGTCTCCCGAGCAATGGATTCTCCTCCGCAAGAACCTTTTCGACCTCGGTCTTAAATACTTTAGACCCCTCGGTAACCCCACAAAATTCATCTCGGCCATTCTCAAATTTATTTCAAGACTTCAGGATGAAAATGTTTCACCCGAAGATTTCGAAAAATTCGTAAAAGTCACCGAACTCGAAAACGAAGAGGAGGAACGCATATTAGAACTCGCGCATGTCTACACAGAGTACACACGTCTTAAATTAGAAAAGTCGAAAATGGATTTCGGGGACCTTATTACATGGACACTAAAACTGTTTAAAGAGAGACCTCACATTCTTGAGAAGTATAAAAAGCAGTTTAAGCATGTATTGCTGGACGAGTTCCAGGATACTAATTTTGCCCAGTACGAACTCATTAAGCTTCTCTGCCCGTTAGAGATGGGTGACAGAAGTTTGGTCGTGGTGGGGGACGATTCACAGTCGATTTATAAGTTCAGGGGCGCGGCTGTCTCCAACATTCTTCAGTTCATGGAAGATTACCCCAAAGCCGAAAGGGTAACTTTGCTAAAAAACTACAGATCGGGTCAAAAAGTTCTGGATCCTGCATACAAATTAATTGTGAACAACAATCCTGACACACTTGAATCTAAATTGGGAATTTCAAAAGAATTAATCAGCCAAATGAAGGCTAAGGGAATCTCACCGGAAATCTGCCAGGCCGAAGAACTGGAAGACGAAGTTGAGTTCGTTATTAAAAAGATTTATGAAATTTTAGGAAAAGAACCTGAATATACGTACAAGGATGTAGCTATTCTCGCAAGGGCAAACAGCCACCTCGATCCTTTTTTAATGGCTTTAAGAAAACACGGCCTACCTTACCAGCTGGTAGGGAACAGGGGACTTTATGATAGGGACGAAGTAAGGGACGTGATCGCACTTTTGCGTATAATCGTCAATCCCAAGGATGGTGTAAGCCTGTACCGTGTGCTAAACATACCGTCCCTGGAAATAGAGCCCGACGATATTTCCAAACTCCTGTCGGAGGCGAGGTACAAAAAGACTGGTCTATGGGATGAAGTTAAGAATTCGGAAAAAGATAAACTGTCCTACCTAAAAGAATTGGTAAGGGAAAGGCAGGAGAACATAACCAGGGAAACGCCTTCGGAATTTATTTTTAATTTGGTTACCAATATTGGGTACTTGCGTCCGCTTATAGAGGAAGAAACAGTTGAGAACCAACTATCAATTAAAAATCTGGATATATTTTTAAACAAGGCGAAAGAATTTGAGATTAAACACCGCGAGGATACGAAAGAGCTTCCCACGGTTGTTGATTTTCTCGATTATATGGAACTGGTTTTGGAAGCCGGCGATAACCCGGCACAGGCGGAATTAGAGGATATAGACACCGTCAATTTAATGACCGTCCACGCATCTAAGGGGCTGGAATACCCGGTCGTATTTATGGTCAATTTGGTAGCCGACAGATTCCCCACGAGAAATAAGAGCGATGTTATAGAAGTTCCCGATGAGTTAATAAAGGAAACCTTACCTTCGGGAGACGAGCACATTCAGGAGGAAAGGCGTCTGTTTTACGTCGGGATGACACGCGCACAAAAATATCTTTATCTTACTCTGGCGAAAAGTTACGGAGGAAAACGTGAAAAAGTTCCGAGCGGATTCCTGGAAGAAACGGGGTTGAAA
>MEWF01000012.1:16044-39906 GCA_001773255.1 candidate division WWE3 bacterium RIFOXYC2_FULL_42_13 | reverse complement strand
GTGTCGCGAACTTGATTCCCCAAACAATGAGCTACACTCAAATCGACACATACAACGCGTGTCCGCTTAAATATAAATACTCTTACATCCTGCGCATCCCGACCCTTCCGAATTACGCACTAAGCTTCGGTACAACAATGCACGAAACATTAAAAGAATTTCACACAAAAAGAATGTTCGGAAAGAACGTGTCTTTGGAAGATCTTTACGAAATTTATGAAAGAAAATGGATACCTCTGGGTTACGACGATGAAAAACACCGTGCCGAAAGATTTGAAAACGGGAAACGTGTACTTGAAGAGTACTTTAATAAACACGCCGCCGGAAAAGATAATATCGAAGCGCTGGAAAAGTCCTTTAACTTAAGAATAGGCGGCACCAATTTCTTCGGAAGAATAGACAGGATCGACAACTTAGAAAACGGAGGCGTCGAGATTATTGATTACAAGACAGGTACCGCGAAAACCCAGAAAGATGTTGACCGTGACGCGCAGGTAACTATTTATGCGATGGCAGCAAAAGAAGCGCTGGGGCTAAAACCCGACCTTTTAACTCTGTATTTTTTGGAATCAGGAGAAAGAGTTTCAACCACACGCACGCCCGATGATTTAGTGAAACAAAAAGAGAAAATCGTTGAGACTGTTGAAAATATTAAAAAGGGACAGTTTGAGGCTAATCCTACAATCCAATGCGGGTGGTGCGACTACAAAGATATCTGTCCTTTCGCGTATAAGGGGTAAGCCCCTTTTCCTTAAGGGTTAAAAATCCACGTTCATATACCTGGAAACGGCTCCGTAAATTCCGCTCAAAAACTTAATTTGGGGAACCGGAAATTCGATGGGCGTCCCGCCAAATTTTTCTTTGAAGTGACTGAACCCTTCCCAGTTTCTTGTTTGGAAAGGAAATCTCTCGTCATATTTTCCCTCGAGATCGAAAACTTCGTAACCTTCGCTTTTTAAATACTTCATCGTTTCCCACATAAGAAGATAACCGGATTTATTTTTTCTTGCTGATTCCGTCGAACCTCCTGAAACAAAAAGAACCATGTTTTTGTGGCTCAGGCAGAACTTGCTCGATTGAAGCTCCCCGTCCTTATCCCGGACTTCGCACAAATATGACTTGTCACCAAAATAATCTAATCTGATTAGAAATTCACGTAGCGGGGGCATATAAAAATTCTTTTTCCCGGCGGTACACCGGAATAATTCATAGCTTTCTTTCAATTGTTCCTCCGAAGGTTTCTTAATGTTCACCGTCTTGTACCCCTCTCTAACAGCACGGTTAATAGAGTATTTTGCGCTATGGGAAAACTCCGACCACATTTCTTCTTCGGTTCTTTTCAAATCCATAAAGATGGTCGAAGGTACGCAGTTAGGAGAATATGTCGGGCGATAACCGTGTGCCTGAAGCCCCGTCAGTTCCTGGTCGTGATCAGGCTCGATCTTGATGTAGGCACATTTTTCGGTGCTGCAGATATCTTCAATTTCTTTAATATCTTCTTCTTCAATTTTCCGCGGGTGCTGTATTTTTACAAAATTCCCCAAAAAAGACGGACGAATAGCTATAAGTATTCCTTTGGAAGTTCTTCTTGTCTTCCAGCCGATTGCTTCGAGATATTTTCCCCAGCCTTCACTTTGTCTGATGTCCTCCTGTCTTTCCATATTTACCTGATGAGGTTGAGCAGTTTCCATCTAAAACTGTTGGCCAGATTAAAGAATTTGTATAAGTTTTCGTTTATGACCATGTCGTACGAGTCTATATAAACGACATGTCTTGCCCCGAACTTTGATTTAAAAATTGAGAAACCGTAGTATTCATCAGAAGCATCGTTGAGATCGACCGAGGCTCCCCACATATCAAAAGATGTGCATCCCAATCTTTTACCTAATAACAAAGCTTCCCAGCCTAATACGGTGCTGGCAAAAAGATTTTTCATTCTCTCCGTTGAACCTCCGTAGGGGTAGTAAAGTACCCCTTCGTAAGATAGAAGAATCCACGCTGCCAGAGCCTCTCCTTCGTATTCGGCGATCATTAATTTTGCCAGACCGGCTTTATTAAAAACGTCCCACATATTGCGGAGGTACGAGTGCCCCCTAAAATAGAATTTCTGCCTAACCCCGGTTTCTTTGTAAAGAGCGTAGAAAAGATCAAAGTCTTTGTCTTCGGTGCTCTCCCTTACGGTTACACCGTTTTTCTTTGCGTAATTTATGTTGTAGCGGTGTTTTTTGTGAAGGGAAGAAAAAAGCTCGTCCTCACTTTTCGTAAGGTCTATAAAAAAGTTGGCTTTGGCAAATTCGTCTCGGGGAGAAGGCACGCAGTGTTGTTCAAAAAATTCCGCAGCTTTAGCTTCCTCCGGGCTTCCTTTTATGATATTCGGCACGTCGAAATGCACTGCAATGCAATTATTTTCTTCGACCGACTTTTTAAGTTCCTCGAAATTTACGTCAAAGGGAGATACGCGGGGGCAATACGCGTAGTTGTAAGAGCTTAGAGGAATTCTATGAATCGTATATATGACGTTCCCCGCCGAAACTGCAGGGGTGCCGTGTTTATTTTTAAAATCCGCCCACAGCGGAGACTGCAGAATGTGCTTTCCCATGTTGCGAGTATAACATTGACGGTACGTGGTTTATAGGATATGTTGACTTTATTAACAACTTAACCGTCCGTAATGGGCGGGGTAAAAAGGGATAGTGACCGGTGAAAATAGAGAGTCCCGGTCAAATCGTCCGGGCAGATGCAAAGGTTTAACCGTGTGTTTGTCCGGATTTTTTAATCATGCTCAGCACTTTTTTAGAGTACTTTTTCAAACTTCCGTCTTTTGCAACTGCGGACGCGTCGAACTTACCAAACTCATGTTTGTATTTCCCCTGCAGTGACCCGACTCCCCTCAGATGGTAATCAAAAGCTGCTCTGATGTTTTTCCAGACAAACTGTACTCTGCCTTCCTTCTCTAATCTCCTGACGCTAAATTTTATTTTAGGGTCTTTTAATAGTGCGTATTTGTACCCGGCTTTGAACATTCTCCCGACCAGATCAAAATCCTCAGCTAACTTAACCTCTTCCTGAAACCCTCCTACGGCATCAAACGCAGATTTTTTAACGTAAATGAAAGTACCGACGGCAGCAGGAAATCTGTCTTTCACAGACTCAAGATACAGCCTGTTGAAAGCCCAGTAGAGAAACTCGTCGACTAACTTGTCGGATATGGGCACGTTCCATGAGGAAAGGACATCAACCTTTTCTTTCCCTATATAACGATCTATTTTTGCAATAAACTCCGGTTCCGGAGCAACGTCGGCATCGAAGAATATTAAATGGCCGGCCTTTGCCATTTTGGCGGCGTAATTGCGCTGGAAGGAGACACCTCTCTTGGGTGATTCCACGAAGGTAACGGACAGTTTACCTCTGAAGGTGTCCACCACCTGTTTAGTTTTGTCCTCGCTTACGGCGTCTATTACAATTACTTCAAAATCCTTAAATTCCTGGTCGACCAGGGCTTGCAGGAGAACCCCTATGTATTTTTCTTCATTTAATGTTGGTATCAGTACGCTATATTTCACAAATACTCCCATATTTCATATACAAAGTTACGCGTGCAGAATCCCGTAAAATTCCAGCCATTCCTCCGAGCTTAAATTTTGCGGCCTAAGTTTCGGATCTATCCCTCCCTTGGCTAGCTCTTCCTTAGAAAAAGGTTTGTTGAGCATTTTTCTCGGATGAGAGAAAGCACGGTGCAAAAAACCTTCGTATCTTTCAATCGAAAGATGATCCATGGCAATATTTTTTCTTGTCAGTTTGATAACGGATCCGTCCACTTTTGGGGAAGGACTAAACTCCATTTTCGGGACATTGAACAAATGCTCGGCGTCATAAAAGGTCTGAACAAATGTCGATAAGTAAGATGCGTCGGGAACCTTACTGCACACTTTTTCCGCAACTTCTTTTTGAATAAGGAACACAGCACTTTCGGGCATAACATTCATTTTTATCACCGCGTGAAGAATCGGGGATGTTATATAGTAAGGCAACGATCCGAATACTCTGACCTTCCTGTCCGAAGTAAAAGTAGGCAGCCACTTTAAAATATCAGCGTGGACTATTTCTATCGAGGGCTCAGTTGCATACATCCCCAAAAGTTTTGCGGCAAAACGTTCGTCGACCTCTACCGAATAAACTTTCACATCACGGCCGGAAATACGGTGCAAAAGTGCCTCGGTCAGAACTCCGTGTCCCGGACCGATCTCGATAATATCCTCGCCGTTGACTATATCCAGAGAACCTACCATAAGATCCACAATAGAGGATTTTATAAGAAAATTCTGACCCAAAGATTTTACCGGCTCGTACATAACTCTATTATACCTATAACCACAAACGACCGCTCCACAGAGTTACCAGTTAAAGTTACCCCGGTCATAGTCAAGATCATCGAGAAAATCGTCAACCGAGCCCGCGGGACGCTGAAGTTTTCCTTTTTCCATACTTATTCCGCGGTACTCCAAGATCTCCCCGGGAAGTTCTCCCAAAAACCTGCTGGGTATGTTCACCTGTATACTTCCGAAATATAAGCGGCTTGAAACACAGGTCATGAAAACTTTTTCTTTCGCTCTTGTTATTGCAACGTAGCACAGGCGTCTTTCTTCCTCCAGCGCGTCCTGCTCCAAAAGAGACTGGGTGTGCGGAAACAAACCCTCTTCCATTCCCACAATAAAAATAACGGGAAATTCCAAACCTTTCGAGGCATGAACGGTCATCAATGTAACAACCGGTAAATTCTCATCCCGCGGACGGTCGGAGCTTTCAATCAAGGCAACATTTTCCAAGAATTCGTTTAGATCGACAAACTGAGCTGCAACCGACTTTAACTCGTTTATGTTTTCAATCCTTTGAAAGTTTTCCTCGGTTCCGTCGTTAAGCCATTCGATATATTTAGTATCGGCAAGTATCTTTTCCATCAACTCCAGGGTCGATAAAGTTTCAGCGAGTGTTATCCATTCACTAACCGGCAAGTGGGATTTTTCTTCCACCGCCCTGATGTCCCATTTTAATTGTTTCAACATTTCTTCGGACTTTTGCCCGATGCTGCGGGGAGGAACATTTATAATGCGCGACCACGAAACTTTGTCTTTAGGATTATGAACTACTTTAAGATACGAAATGATGTCTTTGATTTCTTTCCTTCCGTAGAAACGTACGCCGCCGATTATGCGGTATGGAATATTATTTCTTATAAAATGTTCTTCGATGTTTCTTGATTGAGCGTTAGTTCTGTAAAGAACGGCGATGTCCGAATAACCCTTTCCGCTCATCAAAGCCTCCGAAATTTCATTTACTAAAAAGGACGCCTCGTCTTTTTCCGAAGCCCCGCGGTAAACGATCAAACGGTCCCCCTGCGAGTTATCCGTCCAAAGATCCAAAGGAATGTGGGTAGAGTTGTTTTTTATTATATTTTTGGCGGCCTCAAGAATATTTTTTGTGGATCTGTAATTTTTTCCGAGGTTGTAGATTTTTGCTTTAGGATAATCGTTTTGGAAATTGAGAATATTTCTAAAATCCGCCCCACGGAAACTGTAGATCGCCTGAGACATATCCCCGACCACAAAAAGATTTTCGTGACCGTTCGCTAGTGCCTTAGTTAAGGCGTACTGTACTTTATTCGTATCCTGATATTCATCCACCAAAATGAACTTAAAAATATCCTGGTACTTCTTTAAAATATGGGGAGACGCCTCGAATAAATGCACGGTTTCCAAAAGTAGGTCATCGAAATCCAGGGCGTTGCTTTGTCGTAGACGTTGCTGATATTCAGGATATATCGTGGCGACTGTCTTCTGAAAATATCCCTGCGCATACCCCGCGTACATCCCGGGGGATACCATTTCGGACTTTGCTCCGGATATGTGTTCCAGCACCGCCCGCGGATGAAATCTTTTCGTGTCTATTCCAAAATCCTTTTCTATATCCCGGATCACTGCGGACTGGTCGTCCGTATCATAAATAACGTAAGAGACGGGAATACCTATATCACGGCCGTCTTTTCTTAGAATTTTGGCGCAGATACTGTGAAACGTACCGCTCCATGGCAGGATGTTTTCGGAACCAAGGATATCTTTTACCCGAGCCTTTATCTCGTCAGCCGCCTTGTTGGTGAAGGTCACGCATAAAATGTTGCCTTCCGGTACTTTTTTTTCTTCAATGAGAAAAGCTACCCGGTGAGTCAAAACGCGGGTTTTTCCACTGCCCGGACCGGCGACCACGAGAGCGGGTCCCAAATAATGGGAGACCGCGGCAACCTGGTCTTCATTTAGGTCTTTTAGGTAAATGTCAGAAGTTTCCGGCACGTAAATAACATATCACAGCAGACTTTTTTGTCGATACTCGGACGACACCCCAAAACTGCGCAAAAAACTATAAATCACTGTCCATACCCGTTACAATTAAATTAAATGTTCAAACAATATCTTCCCTATATAATGCTCACGGTCGTGCTTGCACTAGGTATTTATCTTGCAAGCGTCGCCCATGAAAAAGATGTTCCTCTTACGCCGGGAGCGAAATATTATACGGTAAAGTTTGACAACGGGGTGACTTTAAAAACCGAGGTAGCTGAAACAAAAGAAGAGCTTAAAACCGGTCTTATGTTCAGAGAAAAACTGCCTAAAAACACGGGCATGTTTTTTATTTTCGGAATGGAGTTCAAATATACTTTTTGGATGAAAAATACCTTAATTCCCTTGGATATAATTTGGATCAACGGAAGAATGGAAGTCGTTGATGTATTGACGAACGTACCTCCGTGTGTGACAGAAGAATGCCCTACCTACTCCCCTGAATACCCTGCTAAATACGTCATCGAAACGCCCGGTAAGTGGGCTGTGTGGAAAAAGATCTATCCCGGTATGAAGATCACAGTGTATCGAGAAGATGGTGCTCAACTATAATCCCGTATTGGGAGAAGCCGTAGTCCAACATAATAATCATGTCCCCCTTGCGGTCTATGCTGTTTAATACTATTCCGACAAGTTTTTTGCCGGAATTTTCCGCATATGTTGATAGGCTTAATCCCGCTTCCTCGGTGTAACCTGTTTTTACACCTATTACACCCGGGTAGGTTGTGAGAAGGTTGGTTTGGTTCACAAGATACAAGTATTTGTGTAGGTCCGAATACGGCAACTCTTTTTCAACCGTAGCCACGATTTCTCTGAACTCTTTATATCTCATGGCATATTCGGTTAATACGGCCAGATCCGAAACCGTTGTGTAAGACCGGTCGTCGAGCCCGCTGGGGTCAAAAAACTCAGTATTTTTTAAACCCAGTTCTCCTGCTTTTCTATTCATCCACCGGACAAATTCATTTGATGACCCGGCAACATTTTCGGCAAGCGTGTAAGCGGCGTCATTCCCGGAATTTAACAAGAGTCCGTACATCAATTCTTCAATTGTGTAAGCCTCTCCTTCCGAAACACCCATCTCATTCTCACCGATAGCGTCGGCTTCGGCTGTAACCGTGGCATAATCGGAAAGTGATTTATGTTCAAGTGTGATGACCGCAGTCATTATTTTAACCAAGCTGGCCAGAGGCATTTTCTTATCTATTTCTTTTCCGTAGAGAACTTTTCCCGTGTCCGCGTCCACTATGATGCCCGCGCCACCGGCAATAAGCTCGGGAGAAAAATCGCCGTTCCGCGCACCCAGCACCAAAGGTTCTGCGCTGAACACCGGAGACTTTAATGTTTCAAGGTACCCGTCCTTTACACCCTCAACTTTCACCTCCCCGGTCATTCCGCTTTTCAGAAAAAATATACCGGCCGCTCCGAGCAGAAGTAATACCGCAGGAATAACCCACAACCATAAACCGCCCCCTACCGATCTTTTTGATTCCTGTGAAATTTTTTGCGGATAACTGTACATAATATGAAGACCAAAAATTATGTTATCATAGATGTCGTTCGTAGGATTTAATTTTATTAAGGACAACTATCTATGGTACAACTATTGGATTTTTATGCAGATTGGTGCGGGCCCTGTAAAATAATGGCTCCCGTGCTGGAAGAGGTTGAGAAAGAACTTGGCAATAAACTTGAGGTTAAAAGAGTTGATGTTGAGGCTGAAGGAGCTATGGCGCAGGAGTTTGGAATTTTCAGCATCCCGACTTTCGTAATTATGAAAGAGGGAAAAGAGGTTTCCAGAAAAGAAGGGGCTATGCCTAAAGAAATGTTGAGAAGCTGGATTAATTCTCACCTATAGATATAATTAACTTATGACTGCCCGTCTAGCAATTAATGGCTTCGGAAGGATCGGAAGAGCTTCCCTGAAAATAGCTTTAGAAAAAGACGGTGTAGAAATTGTTGCCATAAATGATTTAACTAATCCCCGCATACTTGCACATTTTTTAAAATACGATTCAGCTTACGGTGTCTACGAAAAAGATGTTTGGGTTGAGGAAGACGGTAAGATCGTAAAGCTGGAAGATAACGCCGGCGAAAAAGATTTTTTCTCTCAAACCGGTAAAGAAAATTATTTAGTCGTGGACGGGAAAAAAAGCAAGGTATTTTCGGAGAAAGATCCTTTAAAGTTACCGTGGGGTGCCCTTAAAATTGATACTGTACTGGAATGCACCGGAAGATTCACCGAAAACGATTCCGCTAAAGCCCATATAACCGCGGGCGCCAAAAAGGTTGTGATATCGGCTCCCACTAAAGGCGGGGACACTCAAACCTTTTTGATCGGAGTTAACGATTCCCAATACCTAGGACAGAACATTATTTCAAACGCGTCCTGCACAACAAACTGTATCTCTCCGGTCATTGCCGTGATGCATTCCAAATTCAAAGTATTAAAAGCGGTGATGAGCACCGTACACGCCATAACGGCAAATCAAAGTGTGGTCGACGGTCCTCCTACGGGCGACAAACCGGACATGAGAAGGTCACGGGCGGCGGGGTATAACATATCTCCTACCAGCACCGGAGCGGCAAAAGCCACGATCAAAGCAATACCTGAGCTGGAAGGTAAGTTCGACGGAATTGCCTTAAGAGTTCCGATCATCACGGGTTCTATTTCCGACATCACCATGCTAGTAGAAAAAAAGACAACGAAAGAAGAAGTGAACAAAGTCTTCCTCGAGGCGAAAAATAATCCTTTTTATAAGGGTGTTTTGGATGCCACGTACGCTCCTCTCGTTTCCTCAGATGTTATAAAAAGCAACTACTCGGCCATCGTTGATCTGGAAATGACGCGTGTGGTGGACGGCGACCTGGTGAAAATTCTAGCCTGGTACGACAATGAGTGGGGCTACAGCAACAGACTTGTTGAGATGGCTATTCTGACCGTATCTTGAATCAACCCCCGTACCTAAAAACGTTCAATCTTCATAAAAAAAACCCCCGCCGGATTGTTGAAAATATCCCTGCGGGGTCTACGGGAAAACGTTTCTTGGGCGGTCTAGATTTTGACAACTACGCGAATACCGAGCTTTTCCGCAATTTCTTCAAAAACTCCGCGCAGTTCTTTGGCGTCCTGTTCATAAAGAAAAATAGCCCCATCCATGACAAACCCAAAAAAAGTGTGGAGGTATCCCACGGTTTCCCAAGTCCGTTTGTACCAGCGGTCACCGACATTTTTTTGGATTAGGTCTATGTCTTGTGGACCGCCTCTAAGCCAAACAATATCCGCTGGCACGTCACTGTCACCCGGAACCCACCTTAAACGGAAACCCTTTGGCAAAAGACGTGCTACCTTTGTCTTCTCCAAGAAGTATCCTTTGCGCTCTCCTGAGCTCTTCCCCATTGTCTCCTCCTTGATATTTGGAACAGATTTTTCGTACAATGCTACTTTGCTGCGAAAGTATACATCAAAAATCCCAGTGACACAACTTATAGTAAGCTATCGCGGCGAATTAATACAAAACCTAATGGAAAAACCCTGCAGGTGATAAAATGGTTCCAATGAAATCAGTGTTGGAAGCTAATATAACTGCAGGACAAAGAGTTATAGTTAGATGCGACCTGGACGTCCCGGTCGCGCACAGGGAAATACAGGAAGAATACAGGCTGAAGGCCTCCTTAGAAACCCTGAAATATATTATTTCCAGGGGTGCCCTTCCTGTAATTATGGGACATGTGGGCAGTCCGGGCGGAAGGGCCGACGAAAGGCTTTCAACAAAACCGCTTTCATTTTTTTTCGACAACGAGCTCGGAACAGGAAAATACGAACTTTTAGAAAATCTCCGCTTCAACCACGGAGAAGAAGAAAATAATCTCCAGTACGCCAAACAACTGTCAACTAACGGCACTATTTACGTAAACGAGAGCTTCGCAACTTCCCACAGAAAACATGCCTCCATCGTAGGAGTACCTGAATGGCTTCCCTCGTATGCAGGAGTACGTTTTCTAAAAGAGATAGAAAATCTTAATGTTTTACTGGGCGATGTAAAAAGACTCTTTGTGATAGTAATAGGAGGGGCAAAATTAGAAAGTAAGCTTCCCGTGGTAAAAAAATTCCTAAAAAGAGCCGACTTCATTTTATTGGGAGGTAAGTTGGGGATGGAATGGAAAGAAGAAATTCCTTTTAATCTGGTGATACCTAAGGACTACGCGCCGGAAAATAAAGACATTGGAAGCCAGACCATCGCTGAATACACGGAAATTATTAACAGAGCCGGAACAATATTGTGGGCAGGACCTTTAGGAGCTTATGAGCAACCCGAATACTCATTGGGGACGGCACAGATCGCTTCGGCAATAGCCAAAAAAACAAAAGAAGGCACTTTTACAGTGATCGGCGGAGGAGATACAATAACGGCCGTCAGCAGCTACTCTCTGCTCGATAAATTTAGTTTTGTCTCGACCGGCGGTGGCGCAATGCTGCAGTATCTTGCAGAAAAAACCTTACCCGGAATAGAGGCTTTAAATAAAAGAAGATAATGCCAAAAATATTAAAAATAAGTTTTCCTGAAAAATGCATTGGGTGCGAGATGTGCGCCATAGAAGCCCAGCGCCAGCTTAGAAAGATCGGTCTCGAAGGTGCGTTAATACGGGTTTTCAGAAATACAAACTCAAAGCTCGGAAATATAGAATATGCACTGGAAATAGACCCTAGAATAAGCAGTCTCAATGTGGACAAAATACAAAAAATATGTCCAAAGGGAGTCTTTGAAGTAGAGGAGACTGATTAAATGGAAACAAGACCGAGAAAAATATTATCCATAGATCTCACCAAAAAAGAATATGAAGTAAAAAGCTTCGAAGATTTAAACAGTTATATAGGGGGCGTCGGGCTTGGATTTAAGTTAATGGAGATGTATTACAGCAAAAACCCTCTTATATTTGCCGTCGGGCCTCTGAACGGACTTTTTCCGTTCGCATCGAAAACAGCAATAATAATAAATAATGACGGCGTGATCGAAGACGTTTACCTCGGGGGAAGTATTTCGCTGAGAATAAGATATGCCGGGCTGGACGCTATCGTAATATACGGAATCTCACAGGAAAAAACTATCCTGGATATTACAAACGCCGGCGTAAGTTTCAGAGACCCGTCGGAAGATCCCGAAACGCTGGGACTTCCCGGAAAAAGGAGCGTAATAAAAGTGGACGGTTCAAAAATATTGCTGGGCGGATATTTCACAACTCCCGAACATTACCTCGAAAAAGAATTCACCGATAAAAACATTTCCGGAATTGTAGTTACCGGAACAGAACTTATCAACATAAAAGACTTCGATAAATATGAGGAGCTATACAAAAAAATCCTCAACAGAAAAAATGAGCTGAGCGTACTGGAAGGAACCTACCCTTCGTGCTCCAACTGTCCGATGGGGTGTGGAAAATCAAAGACCGGTGAGATGGGGGGAAATGTTCTTCTGCACAGCCTTGTAGCCTGCCAATATGCAGATAGAATATATACTGATGTGGGTGTGGTCTTTTCCTGTCTCAATGTACTGGGATACAATTACACTCACGAGGATATTGAGTCCCTCCCAAAATTGATCGAGCAGACACTAAGGAGAATTTCGTGAAATATATAGTAGCTAATTGGAAAATGAATATGAGCATGCAGGACGTACTCGGGTGGACCGCCGGATTCGACACGTCTGTGTTAAATGCGAATGTTAGTGTAATTGTTGCACCGACCTCTTTGCACATTTTTCCGGTCACAGAATTATTGAAAAAAATTGGGGTAAATATTGCAGCACAGGATATTTCTGCCGACGAAAAAGGTGCTCACACGGGTGAAACAGGAGCTTTCCAGATAAAAGAAATGTGTAAATACGCGATTATCGGGCACAGCGAGAGAAAAGAAACAGCAGAAATTGTCGTTAAAAAAATTGAACAGTGCTTGGTTCACGGAATAACCCCTATCGTCTGTTTTGTTAAACCTGAGAGAATAAGTTTGTACAAACGCCCGGGCGTCGTCTATGCCTGGGAAGACCCGGCAAATATTTCCAAAAACGGAGTGTACAAAGAAAAAAGTACTCGGGAAATAGAAAAAGGAGTAAAAAAAATAAGGGAGATTTTAAATAACGAAGAACCGCTCCTCTATGGAGGATCAGTTAATGGACAAAATATCTCCGATCTGGTTAATATAGAAAAATTGGACGGTGTTTTAGTCGGCAACGCCAGCCTCGATCCGAAGCACTTTTCCGAAATTGTTGCCTCTTATTAAAAGCATTCTATGAAATACATGGACATGTGTAAAAAAACTAACGGAACCGTTAGTACCATAAGAAACGAGCGTGGGGGGTCCCAGACAAAAACTCTCAAGTTTATTGCGGCTGTGGGTCTGGTTGCCGTCGTAGCAACAGCTTTTGCCTTTAAAGACAAGATATTGGCCGCTTTCAACCCCATATCCGTGATTGCTACCGTAGCGGGAACAAACCTCAAAGAAACCGACGGTAGAACGAACGTGCTCATACTGGGGTCGGATAGGAGAGTGACGGGAGCCGAGTCCGGAAGAAGTGTTCTAACAGACACCATACTCGTGGCTTCAATAGGAAAAGTCGACAAAGACGTGGTCATGATATCTTTGCCAAGAGACTTGTGGGTAAAAGGCCCGGGTGGATACTCCAGTAAATTAAATGAAGTATACGCATACTCAAAGGAAGGCGAGGGAGCGGACAACCTGAGAAAAGTAATACAGGATGTACTTGGAATTCCCATACATTACCACGCAATGATCTCGTTCGATTTGTTCAAGGAAATAGTGGATATTCTCGGGGGTGTCGAGGTTACGGTAGATAACGCTTTTATCGACAGCTTATATCCTGTTGAGGGCAAAGAGAACGCCCCCGAAAACGAAAGGTATGAAACCATAAATTTTGCGGCCGGAACCCAAACAATGAACGGGGAAACGGCGTTAAAGTTCGTGAGATCCAGGCACGGAGATAACAATGAGAACACCGATTTTGCCCGGTCCAGAAGACAGCAAAAAATTATCACGGCGATCAAGAATAAATCCCTTTCCATTCAGACACTTGTAAATCCTACGAAACTGAAAAACCTGTACGATGCTTATGCCGAAAACACGGACAGCGACATAGACTTCGGAGCGGTAAATTCCTTTTATCTGCTCTCACAAAAGATAAACTTCGACCGCGTGGTATCGGTAGTGCTGGATGATAGAAGCCCGGCAGAACAGGGGGGTCTTCTGTACGCACCTCAAGACAGAACTCTGTATAACGGCAAGTATGTGCTAATTCCCCAAACCGGGGATTACGTTCAAATCCACGCCTTTGTCCAGAAATATCTTTTTGGAGGTAAGTGATGATCTACATAGTGCATGGAGAAAACCTCTCCAAATCAAGAGCCCTCATCCTTAATCAGCAAAAGAAACTAATGGTCAGATACAAACAGGAGTTCTCGATAGAAGACACAACTCCGTCCGACCTTACCAGTAAAATAAGAAGCACGGATATTTTCGGGGAACCTCAGTTTTTTGTTGTTAACATATCGGGGGCGGGGCGTACAAATCTTGAAGAATATATTAGCGTGATAAATCAAACCCCGGCTTACACCACCCTGGTAATACTCTCAGAGAAAAAACTCACGGCTTCAAATATTTTTATAAAGAATGCGGCGGCTATGAAGGCGCAGGTCCTGGAAAACGAAGCTACCGTGCAGGGTACTTCGTTTGATTTCGTAGATGCCGTTATGAGAAAAGATAGAATTAACTCTTATAAACTGATGCATCGTGAGCTAAATAGGGATAAAGATCCGTTCGAACTCTTTGCTTTACTTATGTACGGGCTTAGGTCCATGGCTCAGGTAAAATTCGAAAGCCCCTCATCTTCAGGAATGAACCCGTACGTGCGTTCCAAACAAAAAACTCTGGTCGGCAAATACACTGAAGAGGGAGTTAAAAATATGTTCAAAGCATTCTACGAGCTGGATCTAAAAACCAAAACAGGGGAAATAAACCCCGAGGTTATGCTAACTTTGGCCGTTGAAAAAGTGTTAAACTCTAAATAATGCCGATCCAGACCGAGCCCAGAAAATACATCAAAGATCACTCAAACGACCCTATTTACAAAACGGTAAACTACAAATTTTACTTCAGATCCAGAATTCTATCCGGACTTCTGCTGTCTTTGGGATTTCTGGTACTTGGAACTCAGGTTGTACTCCCCCTGGTCTTTTTCAAAACGCAGGACGAAGTTTCTAAACCTATGAGAAGCAGCATTCTTGGTCTTGCAACAGGATTTGACGATTTTGAGTTCATGGAGTTGGACGAGAAAAGTACCGCAGTGGCCAAAGAATCTGCGGAAGTACCGAAATTCTTTACAATTTCTATACCAAAGCTCGGGATAAAAGACGCCATAGTTGAAACCAACTCCCCAAGTCTGCGCCCCGACACGGCGCTCGGACATTATAACGGTTCTGCGCTTCCCGGAAACGTAGGTAACACCTTTATTTACGGCCACTCCGTTCTACCTTGGTTTTATAACCCGAGAAACTATAGAACAATATTTTCGACCTTAGGAGATCTGGAAACGGGGGATGAAATTCAGATAAAGTACATGGGAAAAGACTTAAACTATGTCGTGGAGTCCAAAGAAATCCTTCCGCCCGAAAAAGTAGATCCTTTGGCAAATTTTAAACCCACGTACCTCAATGAATCCACGCTGATTCTAATGACATGCTGGCCGCCCGGAACTAAAACAAATAGAATTTTAGTAAAGGCTGTGTTGACGGAAAAGTAATATTAATTATCTTTGAGGATTTTTTTCTCGAAACCACCGAGTGCTGATTTTCTGGGATTGCTCGCGATATAGTACATTCCCGTCAGGAAAAATACCAAGGAGACTAATAATCCGGCTGTGATTCCAACGACACCGGTTTCAGGAACCGCAGCTCCGCTCCCCGTCGTCTGAGTAGTAGGAGAAGACGTAGCTCCTGCCAGTACTACTCCGGCGTTAACAGTAACAGCGCCGACTGGTTTATCAACGATCTCCCCGAAAACTGAAGAGTCGGTGGAAAACGTAGAAGAATCAGAGGAAGTGTCGGAAACCCCCGCTACCTGCTCCGTGCCGGTCTCCAGCGCCAACGCATCCGAAGGAAGGGACCCTGTCGTCACCGGAGCTATGGAAGCCTGATAAGGCGCAGAGGAATCACCCGCGCCGGTGTTCGTCACAAGGTAGTAGACAACACTAAACACAATAAGAGATATGGATAATGTCAGTATAAATGTTTTAAATCCGCTTTTCGCGCTATCACTGTTCATAGGCAGGTTTCAAACTTTGTAGAAACTCTATGTCAATAGTAACATCTATCGGACGGGACATGTCAAGTATATTCTGAGTAATATATTTATCCCTATTTACGTTCTGGTTTCCGGCAAAAAACCAAAAACCTCCGGCGATGACAAAAAACACAGTAGTAATAAGTAGTCTTTTCATAATTTTACAGGTTAAATATTCTTAAGTTAATAGTGGCTTGCGTACTGTCAGTATGGTTTTCATATTTCACCGAATCAATTACCGTAACTCTCTGCATTCCCTCCAAACCAGAAATAAGACCGGTGAGATCTCCGCTTCCTTCCAGAATAACTACGATAGGAACTTCTCCCCCCGTAGTGTCAGTGGACGGTATAAAATTTTCCACACTGAATCCGGCGGCTGCCGCCTGCTGCATAAATAAAACCATATAGCTGTGGGTATTCAGTTCTTTTGGTATAGTTGCTTCAAGTAAAATTTCGAATTTTTCCGCGTCCGCAATATCCGACGACAGTTTATTTAAACTTTGCAGTTTTACGTTCAGACCATAATTTAACGTCCTCATTTCCTTGTACAAATTTATCTTCTTGGCCATGCTAAATGATAAAGGGCCGATAGCAAAAAACCCGAACAAAACCATGCACGCCAACGCCCAAAATGTGTATATTTTGGAAAGGAACAATTCATTTGAAAAAAACAGTTTAGCTGAATTCTGCATTTCGTCTCTCATCTGTAAACTCCTCCGAGTCTGACCATGTATATATTCTCGGCAGAGGAAAAAACGACCTCCTTGATGGCCACTTCCGATACGCCGCCGTCCTGTAGCCAACGGAGGAACATCCCGGTAATCTGCGCCGGTGAGCTTCCTTTTACAACAATCTCAAATGTTTCGGGCTTAAATTCGACGGTGCTCAGGACAAGGTCTTTAGGCAGTCTCGACATAATAAAAGAGGTTTTTGTGGTCAGGGGTTTTCTGGTGCCAACTGTATTCTTACTATAATTAATCTTGTTGGTGATCTGCAAAGCTTTTTCCTCTACGTCTGCATACTCATTAATTTTAAATTCCAGATTTTTCTGTTCGTTGAGGAGACCATTAAGGAGAAAGTTCATCGTCATGTGTCCGACTAATAATCCAATAAGAACAGCACTAAAAAAAACAATTGTGGAAGACGAGAATTTTACGGCACCGCCTGCGGTAAACGCTTCGGTGCGCAAAGATTCGGGATTGAAAAATAAGGAATCGTCCGGGATGTAGTTTCCGCTACTAAGCGTTTTTTCTGTGTTTTCCCGGGGTCTTAGAAAGGGCAGATACTTTTCTAGCATATCTAGATTTTAACCTATTTGCCTTGTTTTTATGAATGACTTTTTCCTTTGAGGCTTTATCGAGAACTTGCTGAAGAACCTGCATCTGATCTTTGACCACTTCGGCACCGTTAGAGGAGACCAATGAAGCCTTCATACTTTTGATGGAGGACTTGTATTTGTCCTTCCAAAAAATATTGTGTTTTCTTTTGTTAGCAGAGCCCCTGAGAGCTTTTTTTGCTGATTTAGTGTTTGGCATAAGCGCTACGTATGATAACATACTTACGTATAAATACAACGTTTTTGCCCCATGGAAATGGTATGCCTTTGGATATTAACAAAACACAACTTAATGGGGTTCTTCTTAAAACACAGAACACAATATTGTCCGCAGCATTTATCATAGCAGCCTCTAACGGGCTCAACGCCATCCTGGGATTTTTAAAGGGGAGGCTTTTAGCCCACTATTTCGGGGTTTCAAACCAACTTGCTGTTTTCTATACCGCCGACAGAATACCTAATATGGTGTATTCCGTGCTGATAGTCGGCGCAGTTTCAACCGTTTTTATACCTATTTTCGCGGAGGGTCTAAGAAAGGATAAAGAAGAAGCCAATAAAACGGCGTCTTCCATGATCACGGTGACCCTGGTGTTTTTCTTAATTCTGACCGCGCTGGTCCTGCTTTTTACTAAACCTCTTTTCAACCTTGTATCTCTTGGTAAATTCGCCCCCGAAGAGGCCTCCCTGGGAGTTACCTTAATGAGAATAATGATGCTCTCTCAAATAATGCTGGTTCTGGGAAGTCTTGCCACAAGTATTTTACAAACATTTAAGTACTTTCTGGTGTCGGCTTTAGCTCCTTTGGCATACAGCACGGGCATGGTTTTGGGGATCATACTCTTTTCGGAAAAATACGGTATTTACGCCCCGGCTTTAGGTGTGGCCGCCGGCGCAATTTTTCACTTCGCCCTTCAATTGCCCGCCCTGACAAAAACAGGGTTTAATTTCGTACCCAAGATCAGCCTCTCGGATAAAGGGCTGCGCAGTATGGCCAAGCTCATCCCCCCGCGCATTCTCAGTGTCCTTCTGGCCAACTTAATTCAGGTAATAAACAACAGTCTGGCTATACTTGTATCCACATCTTCCGTTATTTATCTCAAATTCGCACTTCAGCTCCAGTCCTTTCCGGTAAGTCTGTTCGGAATATCCCTTGGTGCGGCGAGCCTTCCAACACTGGCGACCCAAAGCCGCAAAGAGGATCTGGGAAAATTTAAGGAAACGTTCACAACATCTTTGATGCAAATGCTTTATTTCGTTCTGCCTTTGAGCATGATTCTTCTTGTTTTAAGAGGGCCGGTCGTACGTATCGTTTACGGAGTCTCTAATTTTCCGTGGGAGGCAACCTTAAAAACTTCTTATACCCTGGCCTTTTTCAGTGTCTCAATATTCGCTCAGAGTACGAACTATCTGCTTACACGGGCTTTTTACGCATTAAAAGATACCAAAACTCCCGTTATAGTGAGTCTGTTTACCACAGCTCTGAATGTTCTTCTTTCTCTGTTTTTTGTAACCTGGCTAAAGTTTGGGGTTTGGTCGGTAGCGCTTTCGTTCTCGATAACTTCTCTAATAGACATGGTTCTTCTTTTTTACCTTCTACACAAACAGATCGGTGGCTTTGAAATTGAAAAAATACTCGTTCCCTTTACGAAAATTTCTTATGCTACTTTATTTATGGGATTCGCGCTTTATATCCCGGTAAAACTTTTGGATAAATACATATTTGACACCACCAGAACCATCAGCCTGTTAGGTCTTGTGGCTGTTGCCGGGATCTTTAGTACCGCAGTCTACTTTTTTATTACCACACACATGCATGTCAAAGAGGTTGATCTTTTTTACAAGCTAATTAAGAAGCTGTCACCTATAAAGAAGGGCGTCCCATACCTTCCCGCGGAAGACAAGGTTGTTTGATACGGTCAATAAGGTAAAATCTCCCCATGGAACAGAAAAGTATCCGAAATTTTTGCATAATAGCCCATATTGACCACGGTAAATCCACGCTGGCTGACCGATTCCTCGAAATAACGGAAACCATTGATAAAAGACACCTCCAGGAACAAACGCTGGACAGTATGGAGCTGGAAAAGGAAAAGGGCATAACAATCAAACTAAAGGCTGTGAGAATGGCTTACAAAGGCTACCAGATGAACCTGATTGACACCCCCGGCCACGTCGATTTTTCCTATGAGGTGTCACGGTCCCTAGCTGCCTGCGAAGGCGCTATCCTTGTTGTGGATGCAACACAGGGAATACAGGCTCAAACCGTTTCTAATGTTTATAAGGCCTTGGAATCAAACCTCGTGATAATTCCCGTGATTAACAAAATCGATTTGTCCGCCGCGGATGTCGAAAGAACCGAAAACGACCTGGTAGGAACGTTCGGTTTTAAAAAGGAAAGCATTTTCAAAGTCTCTGCGAAAACCGGGGAAGGTATCGCAATGCTACTCGAAGAGGTAATTAACAGGGTACCCGCTCCTTCGGGAAATAAAGAAGCTGCCCCGCGGGGATTAATATTCGACTCCTTTTACGATGAGTATCTCGGGGTTATCGCTATGATAAAAGTAACGGACGGAGAGTTCCGCGAATACACAGGAGGAAAAGGGAAGAAAATCCATTTTCTCGCTACGGGAGTTTCTACAAAACCTGAAGAAATAGGGTATTTTAAACCCGAAAGGATAAAGGAAGGCCACCTCTCCACGGGAGAAGTAGGATATATAGCCACGGGGCTTAAAGCTATAACTGTAGTAAAGGTCGGAGATACGGTTTCTTTGGAGGGTGTGGAAACGGCACCGTTGCCGGGGTACAAAGAAGTCAAACCCTTCGTCTTTGTTTCTATCTACCCTATTGAAAACGATAAATTCCCGCAGCTTAGAGAAGCGCTTCAAAAACTTTCTTTATCGGACTCTGCTCTTATGTTCGAGCCGGAAAATAATTCGGCACTCGGTTTCGGTTTTAGGTGCGGTTTTCTTGGACTGTTACACGCAGACATAATTCAGGAAAGGCTGGAAAGGGAATACGACCTCAGACTTATATCAACCACACCGTCCGTTGAATACCACGTAGAACTTACGAACGGAACTACCCTCGAGGTAAGGGCTCCTTCCGAAATGCCCGATAGGTCGAGAATTCTCCGCATACTAGAACCGAGAATAAACCTCACAATAGTTTCACCCTCTACCTACGTTGGAGAAGTCATAAAACTTTGCGAAGAAAGACGGGGTGAAAACACGAAGATGGAATACCCCAGCGAGAAAACGGTTTACTTCAGCTACGTACTCCCCCTGGCCGAGCTTGTGTACAACTTTTTTGACGATTTAAAAAGAGTCTCGTCCGGCTTTGCTTCGCTCGACTACGAGTTCAGAGATTACGCCCCCGTCGATGCCGTAAAAATGGACATTTTGGTGCACAACTCTATAGTCGACCCCCTTTCCCACATAGTCTTAAGAAGTAAAGCGCACGATGTCGGTAAAAGCCTTTTGAAGAAACTTAAAGAAATAATACCTAAACAGCAGTTTACGGTGTCTCTGCAGGCCGCGCTGGGCGGTAAAATAATAGCCCGGGAGGATATTCCCGCTTTCAGAAAAAACGTGCTGGCAAAGATGAGCGGAGGCCACAGGGAAAGAAAAGATAAGCTTTTAGATATACAGAAAAAAGGCAAAGAAAGAATGAAAAGAATAGGAAAAGTTGAGATACCGCAGGAAGCTTTCAGGCAGATACTTCAGACCAAGTGATTTCCCTACCACAAAAACTTCTCAAGGGTATTGACACCCTTAGCACTCGTGATATATTACTGATAATATGTTAAGTGACAGGCAGTTCCAACTTATACACGCAGTAATCGATGAATATATAAAAAACGCTGAGCCTGTGGGTTCGGTCGAAATAGTAGCAAAGTATAATTTAAGGTGTTCCCCCGCAACAGTAAGAAATGAGATGGCGAAGCTCATTGAATTGGGTTTCCTGGAGATGATGCATACTTCCTCCGGCCGCGTTCCCACAAAAATGGCCTATCGCCTTTACTTAGACCAGATGATGGAGGAAAGAGAACTTCCGGTTCTTCAGGAAGTAGCATTAAAACAGCGCCTTTGGACCAATAGATTCGAGTTTGAAAAGCTATTACGTGAGTCCGTGTTGGCACTGTCCGAAATGAGCAGATCTTTAGCTTTCGCGACAACCGAAGACGGTTTTGTAAGCTACGCCGGTGCCGCAAATATACTCGACCACAAAGAGTTTTGGGACATTGATGTTGCAAAACAGGCATTTTCTTTACTGGACGAATATCACCTTCTTGAGAGAGTTTTAGATAACGCAGCAAATCAGGGGGATATCAAAACCCTGATAGAAGAAGAGATCGGAATTGAAAAGCTAAACAGGTGCGCCATGGTATTTACAGAATATTCAGCAGGAAAAAGATCGGGCAAAATAGGAGTTATAGGACCTTCCAGGATCAGCTACCCGGAGATTATACCTTCCGTTAAGTACACTAAAAGGTTGGTTGAAGAGCTCGGCGGTTCTTGGTAACCCCATAATAATCAGTCAAATATGAAAGAGGATAAATTACAAAAAGATAAGATAGAAACCCTTGAGAAAAAAATTAAGGAGTTGGAAGATTGTTGGAAGAGGGCTCTCGCGGATTACAAAAATCTTGAGAAAAGAGTGGAAGAAGACAAAGACGGTTGGAAGTTTTTCGCAAACGAAAGATTGATACTCAGGATACTTCCTGTAATAGACAACCTGGAGCGGCTCAAAAAGCACATGGACGATAAAGGGCTGGATTTGATAATAAAAGACATGGTGTCTAGCCTAAAGGAATTCGGGGTTGAGGAAATAAACTCAGAGAAGGTAGAGTTCGACCCGATGCTAATGGAAGCCCTTGAGATAGCTGAAGGTGAAAAAAATAAAGTGGTAGAGACAGTTTCAAAAGGATACTTACTTAACAATAAATTAATACGACCGGCTGTAGTTAAGGTCGGAAATGGCCAAAAGGAGGCTTAAATGTCAAAAATAATAGGAATTGACTTAGGTACAACAAATAGCGTAGTAGCAATTATGGAAGCGGGAAGTCCCAAGGTTATACATAACTCCGAGGGAGCAAATACAACTCCTTCCGTAGTGGTTCCGGATCAGAATTTTGTCGGCGTCCCTGCAAAACGACAACAGATAGTAAACCCGAAAAACACTGTTTTCAGTATAAAAAGATTGATGGGTAGAAAATTTTCGGACCCCGAAGTTCAGCAGTTAAAAAAGGACGCTCCCTACGATATTAAAGAAACCGCAAGCGGCTTAGCCGGAGTTGAGGTCGAAGGAAAGATTTATACTCCCCAGGAAATTTCCGCAAAAATTCTTTCGAAATTAAAAGCCGAAGCTGAGAAGTTTACCGGAACAACAATTACCGATGCGGTTATAACCGTCCCCGCCTACTTTAATGACTCTCAAAGAACCGCAACAAAAGAAGCGGGACAGATAGCAGGACTCAACGTAAAAAGAATAATTAACGAACCTACGGCTGCTGCGTTAGCATATGGACTCGATAAAAATATTACCGAAAAAATAGTTGTGTTCGATTTGGGCGGAGGAACTTTTGATGTTTCAGTACTCGATATCTCTGAAGGAGTTTTCGAAGTCAAAGCAACAAATGGGGACACTCATCTTGGAGGGGACGATTTCGATCAGAAAATAATTGCGTGGCTACTGGAAGAATTCAAAAAGGAAAACGGAATGGATCTCTCTTCTGATAGACAGGCAATGCAGAGATTAAAAGATGCCGCTGAAAAAGCGAAGATCGAACTTTCGTCAACCACAACGACCGAAATTAGCGTTCCCTTTATTACGGCAGATCAGACCGGACCAAAACATCTTAACACCACACTTACCCGCGCGCACTTGGAACAACTGGTCGAAGACCTTTTGAACAGGACCATTAAGCCGATGGAAAACGCTTTAAAGGACGCCGGAATTTCAGTTTCACAAATAAACGAAGTCGTAATGGTCGGCGGAATGACGAGAATGCCAAAAGTTAACGAAATCGTTAAAAACTTCTTCGGAAAAGAACCCCACAAAGGAATAAATCCTGATGAAGTTGTGGCTATCGGTGCCGCCATCCAGGGAGGAGTTCTAGGAGGAGACGTCAAAGACGTTGTGTTGCTGGACGTCACTCCTTTAACTTTGGGTATTGAAACTTTGGGAGGAGTCTCAACTCCTTTGATAAAGAGAAACACTACAATACCTACTAAAGCGTCTGAAACATTTTCAACGGCCGCTGATAATCAGCCGGGGGTCGAAATCAATGTTTTGCAGGGAGAAAGAAACATGGCTGCGGACAACAAATCTCTCGGGAGATTTATGCTGGACGGAATTCCTCCGGCTCCCCGCGGACTTCCACAAATTGAAGTCACGTTCGATATCGATGCCAATGGTATTTTGCACGTAACCGCAAAAGACAAAGCAACAGGAAAAGAACAAAGAATATCTATACAAGGCGGAACCGGGCTGAACAAAGAGGAAATAGATAGGATGGTGAAAGAAGCCGAGACCCACTCTGAAGAAGATAAAAAAAGAAAAGATCTCGCTGAAAGCAGAAACATCGCCGACGGACTAACATACACCGCCGAAAAATCTCTAAAGGATGCCGAAGGGAAAATTCCGGAAGAAATGAAAAAAGAAATTAATGATAAAATCGCTGAAATCAGAAGCGTGTTGCAAACAGCAACCGCGGAAGAACTAAAAAGCAAAACACAGGAACTTTCAACTTCCTTGCAGAAGATCGGACAGCACTTGTACGGACA
>MEWF01000012.1:0-15973 GCA_001773255.1 candidate division WWE3 bacterium RIFOXYC2_FULL_42_13 | reverse complement strand
ACAACGAAGGACCGGTCGAGGGCGAGGTTGTTGAATAAACAACCCTGTTAATATATTATTAGCTCATACACAAACTGCCCAAGTTGTTGATATCATTGCAACAGCTGCGGCACAAGTAAAAACTATGGATGCCGTACAAATAACCACAATAATCGTTTTGATTGTATTCATAATTGATGTAACCGCCGTTTCAGTGTTTCTCATTTTATTTCTGAGAGACCTGAGAACCACGGCACAGGATGCCGACAAAGCCCTCAGGGATGTCAGACATATCACCGGTGCTATCGGAGGACCTATTGCTGTTGCAGCCGGGCTTCTTGAAAACGTCGCCAGGGGAACAAAAGCATTCAAACTTATCAGTAGTATTTTTAATAAAAATGAGGAGGAATAATATGTGTGAACATCATCAGGGGCATGACAACCCAAAGTCTTTTGTAAAAGGAGCTTTTTTGGGGGCTCTTGTAGGGGCGGTTCTTGGTGTGTTATTTGCCCCGGAATCCGGGGAGAAAACGAGGAAAAAGCTCAAAGACAAGTCTGGGGAGCTAGTGGAAAAAGGACTGGAAGCAGTAGAACAGGCCGCAGATAAAGTGGAAGAGGTAAAAGACCTGGTTGAGCCTTATAAAGAAAGGGCCGAGGAATTCATACACGACACCGAAGAACGTGCCAAAGAAGAGGCGGACAATATTAAAAAACGCTACTTCAAGGGAACAAAGTAACACAAAACCGCGCCTGATACTTATTAATATCCCCGTTTGTTAGTGTTAGAATATTTCTAATGCCGTCCTCTATTACCTCACTGGGAAACTTTGAACAAACCTCTCCGGAAATACGTGAGCCGGGAACTGAAACGGTCCCTCAAATAACCCCTGACATGGAGAAGGCCGGTGAAATAGCTCCTACTGCCAACACTCCCGAAAAAGCAACCGTAACCCCTATCGTGGACGTAAGCACCACAGAAGCACTCCCTGACCACCCTGTCACCCCAAAAGACTCCATAACATCTCTGGCAAACGAAGAGGAAAGCCGCTTTAGACAAGAAGTTCAGGAAGAAAAACTGCCCAATGGATCCGCTTAACAACATAGACAGCCTCAATAATACGGTCGAAAATACTGTCAGCACAGCTGAGTTTGCAGCACCTATCCTCATCGTCCTATTTATAGCTCTTTACATTTTTGTTTTGTGGAAGAAAAAACAGAACGAAAAAACCTCACAGTACAAACTAACTTTTTTACAGGTAAAGTTGCCCCCCGATAATGAAATAGAAGTTAAGGCAGCCGAACACATGTTCTCAAACCTGATGGGGTTCCAAAAAAGTTTCCTTCAATCAATTTTTACGGAACCCTTTAGGATTTCCTTCGAAATAGTTTCTAAAGCCGACGGGATTGCTTTTTACGTGGTTGCCCCCAACGAAATTGCAACGATAGTAGAAAAACAGATTAACGGAGCGTACCCGACCGCTGAGATAGATATAATAAATCCTCACGAGATATGGGACAGGGGTTCTTACACGCAGGTGGTGGAATTAAAACTCCGCGGACCTTCTTATTACCCTCTCAAAATTTACGAGGATCTGAAAAATGACTCTCTTAGTTCTATCACCTCCGCCATGAGCAAACTTGGTAACGATGAGGTAGTAGCAGTTCAGTATGTAATTCAACCCGCGGGAGACAATTGGAGGCTGGCCGGAAGAAGGTTTTGCTCGAGTATAAGAGAAAAGGCGTCCAACCCTGAGAAAAAAATAAATATAGACACATCTTTCCTCGAAGGGATTGAAAAAAAGACAGCCCTTCCCGGTTTTTATACAAAGATCAGGATCGTCTCCGTGGCGAAGGATAAATTTACCGCACAATCCAACGTTCAAAATATGCTCAGTGCTTTTGAACAATTCACAAACATGAACTACAACAAACTTGTGAAAAAAACTATGATCTCAGCAAAAACGCTGATCAAGAATTTCATTTACAGAAAAGTGAGGGTAAAAGATATTTATGTTCCAATCGCAGGAATACAACTTTATTCCGACACATCGGTTCTGAACATCGAGGAGCTTGCGACCGTGTTTCACTTCCCGAATAAAAATATTGAGACGCCCAACATAATTTGGCTGACCGCAAGGAAATCTTCGGCACCGACCAACATACCTACAACCGGCCTTTACCTTGGAAAGAGCAACTTCAGGGGTGTAGAGAAGCAGATCTTTATGAGTCAGGAAGATAGGGCGCGCCATTTCTATATCATCGGTCAAACCGGTACAGGCAAGTCTCAATTTTTGATGTCGCTTGCTTTGCAGGATATTCAAAGCGGTGAAGGTGTGGCCATAATAGACCCCCACGGAACAGATGTAGAAGAACTTTTAAAGAAGATTCCTGCGTCAAGAAAGGACGATATTATTCTTTTTGACGCGTCGGATACAGAACGCCCGATGGGGATAAACATGCTGGAAGCGCGTTCGGAAGAAGAAAAACATTTGATTATTAACTCCTTTATCGCGCTGCTTTACAAGCTGTACGATCCGAACCATCAAGGAATAATGGGACCGATACTCGAAAGGACGATAAGAAACGTTATGCTCACTGCTATGTCCGATCCGGACAGCACAATGATCGACGTGATGAGACTTTTGACCGATCAAAACTATAGCAAAACATTCATGGACAGAATCACGGACCCGCTCGTAAAAAGATACTGGATAGATGAGGTTGCGAGTGTTCCGCAGGGTAAAAGAGGAGAAAACATGCAGTACTTCACTGCCAAGTTCGACCGTTTCGTAACTGACAGCACAATGCGCCACATTTTGGGTCAGAAAAAGTCCGCGTTCAACTTTGACGATGTTATGGCACAGAAAAAAGTTTTGCTTGTGGATTTATCAAAAGGAAAAATAGGGGAAGAGAATTCTAACTTCATCGGATTACTGCTTGTGCCCAGAATATTGGCGGCCGCCCTGAGAAGACACTCCTTATTAACTAAGGGTGTTGCATATCCTGATTTCTACCTCTATGTCGACGAGTTTCAAAACTTCGCCACCCCGGACTTTGCCACAATCCTTTCCGAAGCCAGAAAATATAAGTTGAATCTTACCGTGGCACACCAGTTCATCTCTCAGCTCGATGACCAGATAAAAGAAGCTGTGTTCGGGAATGTGGGTACAATATGCTCATTCAGAGTAGGTGTGGAGGATTCGGAATTTCTCGAAAATCAGTTCGCTCCTAAGTTTACAAAGACCGATCTTATCAATCTGCCAATAGGAAACTGCTACACGAGAATGCTTGTGAAAGGACAACCGACCCCTCCGTTTTCTCTGGCTGTGGACTGGAACAAGATAACTTCCGCACCTAAAGACGAGGAACTGGCAAAAGCGATTAAAGAGATGTGCCGTTTGAAATACGGAGTGCCTGCGGAAGAAGTTGAAGAGTACATAAAACTCCGTGCGGGATACGAAGAGAAAAAAGTAGAAGAGGCACCCCTGTCCAAAATTCCCCCTCTCGGCAGAATTCCTTTTTAATACTGTTGCTGTATAATCATGATAATGATCACGCTGCCGTTCTTCCAGAAAAGTACAAAGCGCCCCAGTAAATTTTTAACCCTTTCAATCAGTTCAGAAGATGTAAAATGCGCCGTTTTTTATGACGACCCGACAGAGACAAAACTTAAAATATTAGGTGCGGCAAAGCAGCCTTTATCAAAAGGCAGTTCGAGGGCCGGCGTAATTATCGAAGAGGATAACGTAGAAAGCGCCGCTGAAGAAGCTATAAAACGGGCGCTCGAAAATACCGAGGATGATGTTTCTCATCTTATCATTGCGGCCGGAAATGCCACGGTACTTGGAATTACAACAACTGTAAGATACAGAAGAAAAGAACCCCATACTCCCATAAATGATAAAGAGGTCGCCCGTCTTTACGAGCGTATATCAGAAGCCGCTTATATTGAAGCCCAAAACGAGTACTTAAGCACTACGGGAAATGCCGACGAAAATCTCGAAATTGTAACAACCTCAGACGTTTCGCTTAAAATCGACGGGCACTCGGTGAAAGATCTGGAAGGAAGCGCCGGCCTAATTATAGAAGCGGCGGTTTATCACGCTTTCTGCCCCGAATATCATATAAAAGCCCTCCAATCACTGGCAAAAAAGCTCGGGCTGAGCATACTGGCAATAGGCTCGGGGATGTACTGCACCGCCCAATGGGTCAAAAAAATAACTCCTGAGATATCCGACTACATCCTGGTGGACGTTGCGGAGGATACTACCAACGTCTCTATCGTTTTCGGGGGCGGTATCGTAGCCACTAAATTTTTAAGTCTGGGACATAGACACTTTGTGGAACAGATCGCCGAACGTATGGGGGTCACCATGGAGGAAGCCGGAAAATTACTCAAGTCTTATCTCAATGAGGTATTGTCCGACCCCGAAATGGAAGTGGTCGGAGGGTGCGTAAAAGAGGCTATAAAAATATGGGTGATGGGGGTTGAAATATTATTTGGAGAATTCACCGGGGTTAAAACCTTTCCTTCCAAAATATTTTTGTTGGGGGCCGGAGCTGAAATACCTGAAGTTGTAAAGGCTCTAATGACAGACTCGTGGGCAAAGAACATACCGTTCAGGGAAACACGTGAAGTTTCTCTTATGGAAATCGAGGGGCTCCCTGTCACCGACGCGACAGGAGCTGTAAAAAGCAAAGGTTGGTTTAGCAATGCAGTCCTGTCTATAATCTATAAGGAAATTTTTGATAAATAATTTTGGAAATTTAAAATGACAAAACTTGAATTGGAAGTACATGATGATGCCCTTTCGGCAATAAATAAAATTAAAAATCTAAACGATTCGGGAATAGAACTAATTATTCCGGAAGGCTCTATACTGTTCGACAATATAATCAGCCTTAAGCTCATCTCTCAGGCAGCGGATAAGAACCAAAAGGTAATTCAATTCACAACAACCGACGAGATAGGAGCTTCTCTCATTGCGATGCTTGAGGAGCCGGCGGGCCAAGCCGGCCAGAACTATCAGGAGAGGGAGCCTGAACAAATGCCCGGAGTTATTCCGGAAAAAAGCAGATTCGTATTTAAAAAGCCGGCCTTTCCGAAGATCAGGCTGCCGAAATTTAAAAGTGGTCTGGTTCTGCCTGCAATAATACTGGCTGTACTGATCGGCATGATCTTTGTACTCTCTAAAAAACCCGTGGCCTACGCAAAAGTTCTTCTTAACTCCCAGCCTCTTACGAGAAGTACTACCGTTAAAGTGAAGCACGGCGGCACCACGGATGCTGCGAAGATGGAGCTTAAAGGACAAACTTTAGACACTAACGTTGAAATTACCGACGAGGTTCCGACCACAGGAGAAAAGCTCGTGGGTAAGAAAGCGGAGGGGGAGGCGTCCATTTACAATAAAACGGATGCAGAGATAAAACTCGATAAGGGCTCCAAATTAAATTATGACGAAAAGGATCTCGTTTATGTGCTTGATGACGACATAACAGTCCCTGCAAGAGAAGAGCAACCCAACCCGGACGACCCACTAACCCAGATCTATAAACTCGGTGAGGCGACGGTAAAGATAACGGCGGGGGACATAGGTGATAGTTACAACATAGATTCGGGAAAAGACCTCGAGGTGGATGGGTATAAATCCAGTGAAATGGTAGCAAAGACAAAAAGCAAGTTATCCGGGGGCGAAAGCAAAAAAGTAAAAGTGGTAGCCGAAGCGGACAAAACGGCTCTCCAAAAGAAAGTAACAGATGCCGCAAAAGAGAAGGCGACCTCGGACTTAAAGTTTAAGCTCGGAAAAACACAGCGTCTGATTGAGGGCTCTATAACCGTGCAAATAACAAAAGAGGCTTACACTGCAAAGGTAGGCGATGAGGCTGAAAAACTTATCCTTACAGCATACGCCGGAGCTTCGGGACTCACCTACATGGATTCAGAACTTAACTCCCTGCTGGATAAAATAGTTCAAAACCTGGTTCCTCAGGGACACGTTCTTTCGGAGAAACAACGGGAGGTAAGCGCAATACCCTTAGGAAATTCCACCGCCAGCGTACTCAACTCATCCGAGGCCGACATGCAAATAACTTTAAAGACATTTACCGTAACGGCAGTTGATAAAGAAGAGCTTAAAAAATCCCTTGCCGGGAAATCGGTATCGGACGCCGAAAAAGTTCTGGGGAGTATAGGTAGTCTCAGCACCTACTCCATTGAGATCAAGCCCGTAATACCCCTTTTTAACAAAGTTCCTAAGGATCTTAACAGGATCAACCTGGAAGTGGAAAATGAGTAAGAAAAAGGCCGTAGCACCGGATAAAAGTTACATTGGGATCGACTACGGCGCGAGTAACGTCGGGGTTGCTTTGGGAAAAAACGGTTTCGTGACTCCTCTTAAAATAATCAGCGGTAAAAGCACGAACGCCGCGATAAGCGAATTAATAAGAGCGGCTTTAGAAAACAAAACCGAGGCGTTTGTGATGGGACTTCCCTTGACGGCAGAAGGCAAGGAAACGGCGCAGTCTCTGACAAATAGAAAGTTTGCAAAACTCCTAAAAATAATGTCCAAAAAACCTGTGATATTTGTAAACGAGGAAAACTCAACGCAGGAAGCCCTTCAAAGCTTAACTATCCAAAAAAGCACCGGAAAAAGGAAAGCTTATTCAGACGACCTCGCAGCTGCGATAATACTTAGGCGTTTTTTCCAGGAAGCTCCGAAAGGAGCCTAACGTCTTTCGATCCGCAAAGACAACACTCAAAATTCTCCCCGGGGGTTAAGCACGACGGACATATAAAAACACCCTCTCTTTCCACTAAATCTTCCTGTTTGCAGGTGTTACATAAGAACATAACCTGATCCTGCGGGATTTTTCCACAATTAGGGCACTGAAATTTTAAACCCGTTCCTTCCTGTTTATTAATTTCCGGCATAACATTAAGCTAACAAAAATCGTGGCAATTGTCACCACAGTGCGCATAGGCTAGAATTCATACATGAGCTTTCTACAAATATTTGTGCTTGTATATTTAACAGCGGGGGTGGTGTACGCAGGATATGTTTTATCACAACGACCTTTTAGTATTTTCATGCTACCTATTAATATTCTCGGCGGCCCGCTCCTGGCGGTACATTATTTCATAAAATATTATTTTAAAAAGGACGCCGGTCCCGCGAAAATAAGACACAAGGATCTTCTGAAGGGAAAGAAGGCGGCGTTTTTCGACCTCGATGGAACAGTATGGGACTCGGACATACTTTGGATAGATGCTATAGGGAAAGTTGCCCGGGAAAACGGTCTCGGAGAAATAGACATAAGAAGCACATATCTGCCGGGGACGGAACTTGTAAAGATATGGAAAGTTCTGCAAGCTTACAACGGATTTAAGCTTCCCGAAAAGAAAAATTTCCGCACACTTGCCGCCGAAACTGAGGCTAAGATGGTAGAACATATAAACAACTCAGAAAATATCGATCTTATCGAGGGTTTCCGCGATATTACCTTTTTTCTGAAAGAAGAGAAGGGTTTAAAACTGGCGCTGGTCACAAACTCAAGCAGGGAAATAGCAGGTGCCCTGACACAGAAAACTGGCGTCGTCTACTTGTTCGACCTGATCCTTACCGGAAGTGAGATTTCAAAAAAGAAGCCTTCCCCGAAAATATTTTTGACGGCAGCAAGAAAACTTCACGTTTCGCCGAAAAACGTACTTGTGTTTGAAGACTCCTTGTCGGGTTCAAAAGCCGCCGAAAAAGCGGGAATGGACCAGGTAATTATATGGAGAACCGATATTCCTCAGGTAGAGTACCACGGCAATATCTACGGGTTCTACCCCGACTTTGAAGGTCTGGATAAAATAATAAGCACGCCGTCCCAACAAAGAGTTCTGGAAGGGATAAAGCGTTTTAGGGAGTCAAAGGGTATGCCGGACACGAACGAAGAGCCGCAGGTTAATCAATAAACGTAAAAATAATCTTGTCCAGCTTTACGAAAAACATCGGATTTTTCAGGGATTTTATAAACTTCCATAAGTTACCGGAATCTCCGGACACTATCAACTCACTGTGATCGGATGAATAATGCTCAACCCCATGCAGATGGAGTTTAAACGTACGGACCTTGGTTCGGAGGAACAGCTGAGTCCAGAGTTTCTCGTGTTTACCGAGGATATTCATTTGTAATTTTCTTTTCTTCGTGTCTTTCATATTATTTGGCGTAACCGGTTATTATAACACAAAGAGGCTGTGGTGGAAAATTGTGGGAAGGGGGAGTTGGCCGGCAAGAAACAACAAAGGTTGGATAGAATTCACGATATGCGCAAGACGCCGAACAAAAAACTTCCACCAAGCAACACAAGTTGCTTTATCATTGTGGATAACTTTTGTTATATTTGGCAAATCCCGCCCAAAAAGAAATTTTCGTAGATTATGATACAGAAGTTTGAAGAAAAACCAATAGAGTTTTGGAAGGCTGTCCTCGGAGAAGTAGAACTTAAACTGTCCCCTATGGTGTTTAAATCTTTGGTTTCCCGGACCACTGCAGAGGTCGACACCGACGGAAATTTAAAAGTCCTGTGTGAGGACGATTTTGTAAAAAACAATGTAGAAAAAAGGTACAACGTGGTACTCGAGGAAGCCGCGCAAAAACTTGCTAACCGCAAAGTGCGGTTTATAGCGATCGTAAAAAAAGCGGGGTTGGAAGAAAACGCAGTGGTAGGCACCACGGCAAATTTAGGGCCTCTTTTTCATCAGCCAAAATCCCCCGCGGACACAATAAGAGAGAAACAAAAAAAATCAAATCTATCTCCCAAATTCATTTTCGAAAGCTACATTATGGGAAAGAATAATAATCTCGCGTACGCCATAGCAACGGCCGTGGCTCAAAGACCGGGCGAATTGTACAATCCCGTTTTCGTGTATTCGGGAGTGGGTCTTGGAAAAACACATTTGATCCAGGCAATTGGCAACGAAATAATAAAAAATAAGCCGGGGATGAACGTTGTGTACACAACCGGGGAAGCCTTTACGAACGAGCTTATAGACGCGATTAAAAACGGAAAGGGAGGGCCGGGTAAATACTCAACCAACGATTTTAGAAACAAATTCAGGAAAGCCGACGTGCTCCTGATAGACGACATACAGTTCGTGATAGGAAAAGAGGCAACGCAGGAAGAATTTTTCCACACGTTCAACGCCCTTTACATGGCGCAAAAACAAATAGTTATCACATCGGACCGTCCTCCCAAGGACTTCAATAGCTTTGAGGAAAGGATTACCTCCAGGTTCAGCAGTGGAATAATAGCGGATATCCAGGCACCGGACATGGAAGTCAGAGCCGCTATATTAAGAACAAAAAGGGACATGCTGAATCATAATATTTCAAACGATGTTCTCAATTTTATCGCAGAGCGTGTTACAACAAATATCAGAGAGTTGGAGGGTGCTTACATGCAGGTAATCACCAATGCCATGGCGGAAAAGATAGAACCAACCAGGGAGTCCGCGGCGCGTGCTTTGGGACAGAACCTCCGAAATAATCAAAAAAGAAACGTTAGCGTGAACGAAATATTAAAAGCGGTATGCACTTATTACGCGGTAAAAGCACCGGACATAAAAGGGAAAAGGAGAACAAAAGACCTGGTAATACCGCGCCAGGTAGCGATGTTTCTTATAAAAGAAATGACCGATACACCGTATATGACGATAGGAGATTTTTTAGGGGGAAGGGATCACACTACAATAATGCACGGAGTAAGAACCATAGAAAGTGAAGTTTCAAAAGCCGGAAAGATACAACAAGATATCGCTAACGTGCGGCTTACGTTGGCAGAGTAATGTGCATAAAATAGTAAAGTGCTACAGGTCTTGTGGATAAGTGGCGCGGTTTATACACAGCATAATCCCCAGGGGTGAGGCACTTTTCAACAATCTTTGAGGCCCCCGGCACAGCTTTTGTGTTTTAAAAAAAAGGGTTAAAGTTGTAACTGCTGCTTTTTTTCACCTGTACACAAAGGCCGCAGGGTGTAATTGCCGAAACAAAGCCAAATGGAACAACTTTCCACATACACACAGCACTAATGAAACTAAGACTGAATATGTATATATAAAACTTAATGAAATATAATGGGGATAACACATGCTGTTTTTAACTTTACTTATTACAAGATTTCTCGAAGCATTTATAAGACTCCTTAGTTTGGGTTCGGGAGGAACTTGGCCTGGACATGTTGCCCTGAAGTTATACCCCGGTGTTTTATCTGCTTCCGGTATTTCCCCTTCTATTGGAACTGTATTGATCTCCGGAACTAACGGAAAGACCACTACAACTAAAATGCTTTGTCACGTTTTGCGCGGGAAAGGTTTCGTTGTTACCACTAACGCTTCGGGGGCGAACCTGCTCAATGGTATAGCTTCATCACTTTTGTCAGGAACTCCCTTATTTGATAAACGTCGCGCTGACTATGCAGTCCTTGAGGTAGATGAGTTCACGCTTCCCACTGTTTTGGAGCAATTGAAAGTAAAAGGAATTGTTCTGCTGAATCTTTCCCGCGACCAGCTGGACCGCTACGGAGAGACCGATCTTATTCTTGAAAGATGGGAAAAAGCCGTGAATGAAAGTGAAATTAATTACGTGGTTTTGGATAAATCCTTCGAGTATTTCCGTGAGATGAGTTTTACTTCAGGTGCGGAAGTTTTAAATGCCGAGGACATTCCTGAGGAGACTTTACCGGAAGATCTAAAGGAAAGATTTCACGCTAAGAACATCAAAGCAGTGTTAACGACGGCGTCCTTTTTAGGAATTCCGTTTGAAGAGACCGTTTTATTGTTGACAGATTTTCAGGCGGCTTACGGTAGGGGTGAGATAATCGACTTCGGCGGCATTAACTTTCATCTATTTCTAGCAAAAAATCCTGCAAGCCTTACTGCCAACCTGAAAGCTTTTGAAAAAAGAAAAAATGATTTCGACGCCGTACTTTTCATTTTGAACGACAACATTCCTGATGGACGGGATGTTTCGTGGATCTATGATGTGGAGCCTCTACTAATTCTTTCGGCATGTGCCGGAAAAGAAATTTATGTTTCGGGTGTTAGGGGGTTTGATATGGCCGTGAGACTTGATTACGCGGGTGTTCCTATTTTGGAAGAAAACGTAACCACGTCGGTGCCGGAAATTATGAAGCGCATAAAAAAAAGTTCCGTGAAAAATATTGCGGTGTTTCCCAATTACTCTGCAATGTTGGATTTTAGAAAAATGCTTACGGGAAGGAAAATATTATGAACAAACTATTAATTGGGTATCTGTATAAAGATGAGCTCAATTTATATGGAGACAACGGCAATGTCGAGGTACTGTCCGCAAGATGTGCACGCCGGGACATTGAATGCGAAATCGTTTTAATAAGTAAAGGAAACCTTTCCGCCTACGCTCGACTATCAGAGATCAATTTGTTATTTATGGGTGGAGGTCCGGACTCGTCTCAAAAATCAATTTACGGGGATTTTTTGGAAGAAAAAGAACCCTTTATCCGGGACTACATAGCCTCAGGAAAAACAGGACTTTTTGTGTGTGGTTCCTATCAATTGATGGGGGATTACTACAGGGCAGCGGATGGAGCTGAGCTAAAAGGGCTGGGCCTTTTTAAAGCGCACACAATTCATTTCGGAAAAAACAGACCGCGTTGTATAGGAAATGTTCGGGCTAAAATTAATAGCAAACTTTCTTCCGATCAGGTTTTTAAAAACGTAGATTTCCTGGGGGGTGCGGTGATCGGGTTTGAGAACCACGGCGGCAGAACCTATCTTGATGCCGGGGCGGCGCCTTTTGCCCACGTTACTTATGGGCATGGCAATAATTCAGAAGACGGCACCGAGGGAATTATCGTAGGAAACTGCATCGGAACCTATTTTCACGGCCCCATACTTGCAAAAAATCCTCATTTAGCGGATTATCTAATTGCAAAATCTTTGAACCTTCCCGAACTGCCAAAATTGAACGCCGGACTCACAGTCGCTTCTTATACTGCCTCAAAGAAGCTGAGGTAAATGAAGAAGATACAAGTCTCAAAAATATTATTTTTCGCTCTCATCGCAGTTTTACCTGTCAATCTTGGTAAGCATTTCGAATTTTCCGGAGCCTACGTTTATGGAAATCTTGTCGACTATCTTGTTCCCACTTTATATCCTCAGGACGTTCTGGCACTCGCCCTACTGCTTGCGATTATTTTCGAAAAAAAGAAAATTATATTACAAGGTCCCGTCAAAAAGTTAGGTATCTTTTTAGGACTTTTATTTCTTTCTTCTCTGTTCGCTTCAAGAATTCTTCCGTCGCTGTGGTTCTCGTTCAGAATATTTCTTTACTCAATGACAGCGGTATACGTCTATTTTTGGCTTGACCTTAAAAAGGACACCGCCCTGTTGAGGAAAATCCTGACATTTCAGTTTTTATTTATAAGCACCCTGGCTATTCTGCAGTTTTTTATGAGGGGCTCCGTCTTTGATAACTACCTTTTTTTTGGTGAACAGCCTTACTCGGAGAGCACCCCTTTGATCACTAAGGAGTTTTTCTTCGGTACCGTAATACTTCCACCGATGGGGCTGTTCCGCCATCCTAATGTATTGGCGGGGTATTTAGCTTTCCTATTGATTATGGTTATTTTCCGATTTCCGAGAAGCAGGTTGAGTTTTGTCGCTTTTTTTCTTGGGTTGCTGGCGTTGCTCCTGACGTTTAGTTTGTTTACATGGGCGGTGGTATTTTTAACCTTGGTTTTATATAAAATTCTTCCCGACAAAAAACATATTATGTATCTGTACCTTTTTGGGGCATCGCTGATAATGCTGATCCCGTTCTTTCCTTTTTCTTCCGACAGCGCTTCTTTTTACAGGAGGGACAGCCTGCTGGGGGCGAGTTATAGAATTGCGGGAGAGTTTCCATTGCTCGGCGTCGGGGCAAACAACTTCACTTCTTATGTAGACGATTACCAGGTCACGGATGATATCAGGTTCACACAGCCCGTGCACAACGTGTTCGCTTTAATATTGGCCGAGTCAGGTATTTTTGCTTTCATTTTATTTTTGCTCATCTTTTTTGAAGCGTACACAGGGGTATTCCGGGAGGCCTCGACACCCCTGTTTATTTCCATGTCTGTTCTGCTTTTGCTCATGAGCTTTGACCATTATTTCTGGACAATGCACCAAACAGCACTCCTGTTTTTTCTTATCCTGGGGCTGTCATGGAAGTATGCCTATGGACAAAGAAATTGATATTTATATATAATTCTTTTAATGCGCAACAAGCTTTTATTAACTGTCCTCATACTCGTGATTCCTTTCCTTCTTACAGCTTGCACGCTTAAAGATTTGCCGGTAGTCGGTCGGTTTTTCGGCGGGGGCGGGATTTTACCGGGAGGACCGGTCACTCTAAATGTCTGGGGTCTGTGGGAAAGTCCTGAAGTAATGCAGGAATTAATAGCCAAGTACAAGGAAACCCACCCCAACGTGGATATAAGATACGATGACAGAAGTATCATGAAAGCTTCTCAGTACAAAGAAACTTTGGTCGGGAGGATCGGTCAGCCCGATGTTGCCGATGTATTTTTAATACACAACACTTGGGTGCCGGAATTAAGAGGCTCTCTAGCGCCCGCGCCATCGAAAACCATAAACGAGACACAGTTTGCTGAAAGATATTATCCGGTGGCAAAAGACAGTGCTGTTTTTGAAGGCAACGTTTATGCACTTCCCATGTACTACGACGGTATAGCTCTTGTTTATAATAAAAAACATTTTGAGGAAGAGGGGCAGTTATCGCCGCCTACTTCCTGGGAAGAGTTTAGAAGGCTCGCCTTTAACTTAACAAAGAGGGATGAAGATGGGAATGTTACGAGAGCCGGTGCCGCCATGGGTACCGCCGACAACATTGATTTCTTTTCCGACATACTGGGAACGTTTTTTGCCCAAGCCGGAGTGGAAGTTCCGGGCGGTATAGACAGCAAACCCGCGAGAGACGCCCTTGCCTTTTATGTTCTTTTCAGCAAATCGGACAAGGGGTGGGACAATAGCTTCCCCGAAGCATCCGCGGCGTTCGGGCAGGAAAGAGTCTCCATGATTTTTGTTCCAAGCTGGAACTTGCTGGATATAATAAAAGCCCGTCCCGACTTGCAGATCGGAGTTGCTCCGGTTCCTCAGGCGACCCTGGATACCCCTGTTTCCTGGGCAAGTTTTTGGATGTACGCGGTTCCGGCGGCCAGCCCTAACAAAGAGGCTGCGTGGGAATTTATAAACTTTTTGGCTCAGGAAGACTCTCAATCGGCACTTTTTAACGCAGCTGCAAGATACAGAACCTACGGTGCCCCCTTCAGCCTGGTTTCCCTGAAAGATCAGGTTTCCTCAGGACCTTACGGGACTTATCTTAAGCCCATACTCGAAACGGCAACCTACGCGAAATCCTCACCGTTCGCGTCTCGCGCCGGAAATGACCTTTATGTTAACGCACTTAAAGAGGCGGTGAATTCGGTACTAACTGCCCAAGAAGACATAAAGATCGCAAGCGAAACAGCGCTTAAAGCCGCGAAAGCCAAGATAGTTTCTCCCAGATAATTTCGCTTCGAGGTTTGAATAAGAGAGGTTTTGAGGTATTCTTTCCCCATGAAAATATTGGCCATAGAGACTTCCTGTGACGAGACAGCCTGCACAATTGTTGAGGACGGCACAAGAGAGCTGGTGTCCGTCGTGGCGACTTCCAAAGAATTCCATGAAAAAACGGGCGGTGTTGTGCCCGAAGTTGCTTCCAGAAAGCAACTCGAGTTCATTTTTCCTGTATTGGAAAGGACAATTGAAGAGTATTGCGAAAAGACCGGCTGTCCCGGTAAGGAAGAGGCCATAGCCTCGATCGACGCTTTGGCAGTAACTGTAGGACCCGGGTTAATAGGTTCTCTGGTCGTAGGTGTTACTACAGCTAAAACTCTCTCAATGGCCTGGGGTAAACCTCTTATCCCTGTCAACCACCTGGTCGGCCACATTTACGCAAATTTTATAGGGGATCCCTCCGGCATAACTTTTCCGGCAGTGTGCTTATTAGTGAGCGGCGGGCATACCGATCTTGTTTTAATGAAAGGTCACGGAGACCTTGTTTATCTCGGCGGTACTATGGACGACGCGGCGGGAGAGTGTTTCGACAAGGTGGCAAGAATGATGGGCATTTCCCGTTATTTAGGGGGTGCCGTTCTTTCGAAAAAAGCCTTGGAGTGCAAAGAAAGCGGGGCCGCAAAACTGTTTCCACGTCCCATGCTGGAGCAGGATAATTACGACTTTTCTTTTTCGGGTTTAAAAACAGCAGTGAAAAGATATCTGGATTCGGGCGAAAGAGATGTTTCCTGTACATCCAGGGAGTTTGAAGAGGCGGTAGTCGACGTGCTTACAATTAAAACTATGAAGGCTGTTAATAATTTCGGTGTTAAAAGCTTACTGGTGGGAGGGGGCGTTTCTGCCAATTCGCGGTTAAGGGAGAGTTTAAAAAAGGAGACAGAGAAGGCAGGCGTGAGTTTGTTTATTCCGGAGCCGAGGTTGTGCACGGATAACGCTGTCTATATTGCTTCGGCGGCGTACTTCAATAATGTTACGAAAGCCTTAAATGAGATTAAGGCCGAGTCGTCCTTGAATATAATGGGACTTGTTTAAGTTAAGAAATTTTTTGGAGAAGTTCTTCCAGAGTTAACAAGTCAGCCTTTTCTTCATTCCTCTTTTTGAACTCTATTTTTGTGCCGTTTTTTCGTGAAACCACTGCTCTGTAGGGAATACCTATAAGATCGGCGTCGGAAAACTTTGTGCCTGCGGTTGCGTCTTCCCTGTCATCGAAAAGAACTTCCACACTCTTTTGAAGGAGTGTTTTGTAAACGGTTTCTGCTACTTCCGAGGTTCCTTCATCTTCCAGATTTAGCCCCACTAAGTGTAACTTTGCCGGGGCAATACTTTCGGGCCAGACAATTCCTTTATCGTCTCCG
>MEWF01000011.1:82918-88760 GCA_001773255.1 candidate division WWE3 bacterium RIFOXYC2_FULL_42_13 | reverse complement strand
ATAAATTGCCCGTCGGTAAATTTGTCGTGAATGTCGTTTATTCCGATTAAAAGTGTGACATAGTCGGGTTTTTCAATAATGGAGAGGGGCAATTGACCTTCGATCACATCCTGCGTAGTTCCGCCGGGTAAAGCCAGGTTCAGTGCGTCTACTTTTCCGTAATCCTTGGATAGGTTTGAAGCGAATTGATACACAATGGTTTCTTCTACTTTATCGCTGCCGATACCGGCACTTAAACTGTCCCCCAAAGCGACATACTTTACCGAACCGCTCTTGTCGGGATTTTCGAATGTCAATAAATTTTCATCGTTGGGACTTTGCAAGTTCATTCCTTTCATGTTGTTATAGAAACCGGCGTACGATAGATACAGGTAGAGAAAAACTATACCTATCGGCAGTGCGAATTTAATAAACCTCATTCTGTCGATTATATAACGGATGACTGCGCTTCAAAAATGTATAATAAAGACAGGTCAGATAGTTATAATGGATACGCATAAATGAAACTAATAATATCTTTCATAGTGACCTTCACAGCCGCAGCACTGGGGGCATATTTTACATCTCCAAGTATAAACACGTGGTATGCAAGTTTGAATAAACCTTTTTTTAATCCTCCGAATTGGGTATTCGGACCGATGTGGACACTTTTATATATTCTTATGGCGGTTGCCCTCTACCTTGTCTGGAAAAAGGAGGCGGAATCACGTGAGAAATTGAAGGCTGTGATACTATACACCATTCAACTAACCCTTAACGCGCTTTGGTCGGTAATATTTTTCGGGATGAGAGAGCCTACAATCGCCCTGGCCGAAATTGTTTTCCTGGGAATCGCTGTGATTTTAACCGCACAGAGCTTTAAAAAAATTTCAGTCGGGGCATCAAGACTTCTTATTCCGTATATAATCTGGATCGGTTTTGCCGCAATCCTGAATCTAAGCATAGTAGTATTAAATTAAACTATAAGCGCATATTTTTGTGCTATACTTTCGCAATGGACAAAAAAGAAAAAACACATAGCCACGAAGAGGAAAAAGTACAAGAAAAGTCGGATGCTATCGAGATTAAATTAAAGAAATTGGAGCCTGTTAAATTTAAAGAGGCTGTAAATTCTGTAGGAAAAGAAATTAAAAGGAATAAAGCACTTGTGTTCGCCCTTTTAGTTCTTGGTCTTGGTGCCCTTTTGTATAATTACAAATCCCTTTTTATAGCTGCAACGGTTCAAGGCAAACCCATATACAGGTGGGAGGTCATAAGAGTACTTGAGTCCCAGCTCGGCGAGCAGGCTCTGAACAACATGATAGAAAAGAAGTTGGTACAGAATGAGGCCGTCGCTAAAAACATAGTTGTCTCCCAGGATGAGATCAACATGAAAATAGCGACTATACAGGACGGCATCGTTCAGGGCGGACAAACAATGGAACAATTCCTTGAACAAAACGGAATGACCGAAGCCGATTTTAGAGATCAGGTAAGACATATCGCCCTCATAGAAAAATTAATGCAGGATAAAGTTACGGTAACGGAAGAGGAAATAACACAGTATATAGAGGAAAATAAGGAAAACTTCCCCGAAATTACCGACGACGAGCAGGGACGCTCGTTAGTCAGGGAAAGCCTTAAACAGACCAAAATGAGTCAGGAATACTATAACTACATAGCAGAACTAAAAACGGCCGGGAATGTCAATGTTCTGATAAATTACTAACTGCTGCCCGTGCAAATTAAAACGGTAAGGACAAAAGAAGAATTGTCTCCTGTTCTGTTGAGTCCCGAAGAAAAGGGACCGGACTTCGCTTACTGGGTTTTTTCCGGTGTAACTCAGGGAGGACAGTGGGAGAATATGACCGTCCTCACCCCCGGAACTTACGGTCAGGAATTCATAAAAACGTTCGGACATTATCACAGCGATCCCCATGAAGAAACTTACCACGTAGTAAGCGGAAAGGGGATCCTTCTTTTGCAGGAAAAACACTTCGATGATGGTTCGTGGACACCTAATAAAGTAGACAGATTTATCATTGTGAGCATTTTGCCCGGAGACGAGATCGTAATAACACAAGAGTGGGGACACTGCTTAAACAACGTTGGGGACGAACCTTTAATCACAATGGACAACTGGACGCACGGTCATACTCCGGCCGACTACGAAGAAATTGAGGAATTGCATGGAATGGCTTTTTACCTGGTGAAAAAAAACGGAACAGCAGATATAGAACCGAACCCTAATTATACTGACCACCCCACACCTGAATTTTTAACGGCTGCCGAATTTGCAAAAGTGGTCAAACAATCCGTATAATAACGCCATGAAGATAAATAACTTTACAAAACTTATAGTTGTTCCTTTATTGTTTATTTCCCCGTTCGTGTATACCGCCGCAGCTCAAAGTGTACTTCCCGCCAGTGATGGTAAAAATATTGATACTGAAAGTCTGCCCAGATTGGACACCCAGCGTGTTCAACTAAACAAAGCTGAAAACCAGGAAAGAAGATGCGAGTTAGCTACACAGAGAATCGCAGAAAAGATTGCGAGATATAAGACACTCGAAAAAAGACATCAGGGCATATATCTGGGCCTCGGAACCAAACTTGAAAATCTCGTAAACAGGTTGAAAGAAGATGGGTACACCGGAGATAATATTGCCGCTTTGGAAGCAGACATTACCAAACTTGACGAGCTTTCCGAGAAACTGAAGGCCACTTACGCTGACTATCTTGCCAAACTTGAAGAGTTGAAAACAGTTTCCTGCGCAGACTCGGACATTAACTTCGCACAGGCATTAAAGACCGCCCGGGAAGAACTTACAGCGACCAGGGACGTTATAAAGGAAATTAAAGACTTCTATCTTACAGAGGTAAAACCCCACATTGCTGCCATGAGAGAGCAGATAAAAGAAGAGAAACTTAACCGGGAACAGAACGGAAAACCGGAAAATGAGACCACAGATACAGAAGAGGAGCAGGATTAATTTTATTAAGGAGGAAAAATATGGACGAACAAATTAACACACCAACAGAACAACAACCCCAAGCTGAACCGATGCCTGATTGGAACACACCAAAACCCGTAGAGGATGAGCTGAATAAATACAGTACGGGTAAGGGTTTGAAGATCTTTTTGATAATCGGATTTTTAGTGATCCTGGCGGCCATAGGATTATTCGTCTACCAAACGATGGTCAAAGGCAAAACGCCCACGGAACAGTTACAAAGAGAGCCGGTCACAGTAGAGGTAAAGGAAGAACAGCCCGTAGTTGAAAAAGAAAAGACCTCGGAAGAGCAGATCGACGAAATTGATAACGTCAACATTGAAGAAATGGATCAGCTTATCATTGAAACCGATCTTGATGATCTTAACCTGTAGAGTTCTTTTGCCACCCAAAAAAATATGAACAGGGAAAATAAAAAATTAAACGTGGGAGATGTCGCGCCGAAATTCTCTCTCCTCGACCAAAACGGGGTTGTCAGAACCTTGGAAGAATTTTCAGGCAAGTGGTTGCTTATATACTTTTACCCAAAGGACAATACACCCGGCTGTACCACAGAAGCGTGTGAAATAAGAGATGCCTGGGGAGAGTTTAAGAAAACCGGAGCCGAGGTAGTAGGAATTAGCACCGACTCCGTGGAAAGTCACAAAAAGTTCGGAGAAAAACATTCGTTACCCTTCACACTTCTTTCAGACTCCGAAAAAAAAGTTGTCGAAGAGTACGGCGTTTGGGGGATGAAAAGCTTTATGGGAAAAAGTTTTATGGGGACACGCCGCACTTCCTTCCTTATTAGCCCCGATGGTAAAATAGCAAAAATATACGAAAACGTTTTACCGGCAATACACGCGGAAGAGGTCCTGCGGGACATACAAACCCTGTTATAGTAAAATGGACGGGTTACGGCAAATTTTGAACAAGTATGGAAAAAGAAGAAACCGTCCGACAACTTAATATACCAAACCACATAGCAATAATTCCTGACGGAAACCGAAGGTGGGCGAAAGACCACGGCTTGCCCGCGTTTGAAGGTCACAGAAGAGGTTTTGAGGCCGTTAAGAACATCATGCACAAATCCAGAGAACTTGGAGTACACACACTAACCTTTTGGGGATTTTCAACCGAGAACTGGAACCGGTCAGACGAAGAGGTGTCCTACCTAATGGATATCTTCGAAAGATATATTTCAGATAACATTAAAGACGCACATAAATACGGCGTTAGAATTTATCATCTGGGAAGGAAGGACAGAATACCGGAATCGTTAGGAAAACGCCTTATACAGGCTGAAGAAGAAACAAAAAACTACACCAACTACGACCTGAACATGGCAATTGATTACGGCGGTCAGGATGAGATCCTTAGGGTTGTGGAAAAGGTGCTTTATGACGTAGAAAATGGTGCCGTCAAGTTAGTTGACCTTAGAAATATCACAGGCAAGTACGCCGACAAATACCCTCTCTATCTTTTGAAAAACTACTTTGATACTAAAGAGCAACTTTACCCCTACCCCGATCTTCTGATAAGAACCTCCGGGGAGAAACGTTTAAGCGGCTTTTTACCGTGGCAGACCGCATACAGTGAAATATACTTCGCCAACGTTCATATGCCCGATTTTGATGAAAAAGAACTGATGAAAGCAATACAGGATTTCAATACAAGGGATAGAAGATTTGGCGGAAATACAATAAAAAAGTGACTAGCTGACTCTTCGGAATTTCTTTCGGTGTTTTCTGATCATTTTATTCTTTTGTGCGTCTTTTTTCTTTTTTCTAATGCTCATAACATTGATATTCTCTCATAAAAGGACGGTTTGGCAATAGGTTTTGCCCGCCGGCGTCACCCGTTTATAAGCTTCACCGAGAACACTATCCTTTTCACATTCCCATCTTCATCAGTAATCTCCATCGAACCGCTCTCTTTGTAGTAGTCGGCCAATTCCTGACCCAAAATATCCTTATTCTCGGTTATCTCGGTCTTGAGTTCCTTCATCTGGTCGGCCATGGCTTTCATCGTCTGGCTGGAGACAACCTGAATTTTTTTATCTTTAGAGTTTTCTCTAAACTTGGCCGCCTCTTCCTGCAATTCCTGATAGGCGGGATCATTTTCGAGAGACTCCTGATAAGCCGCCTTTACACCATTCAACTCTTCCTGTAAATCCGAAATTATTTTAAGTCTTTTTGTAACTATGTCTAAATTCATAAATTCCTCCCGGTAATTAAAATTGTCGCCAAAATATATTATCATAAATAGACGTATGAGAATCCATGTACTTTTAAAGCCGGGGGCTAAAGAACCGAAAATAGAACAATCTAACGGCATTTTCAGAATCTCGGTAAAAGCTGTGGCTAAAGAAAACGAAGCAAATAACGAATTGATTGATGCGTTGTCCAACTATTTCGGCATCGCTAAAAGCAGAATAAGCATTGTGTCAGGATTTAATTCCAGAAACAAGGTTGTCGAAATTACACCGGCGACCAAATAGTTCTTAACACTAACTACTTTTTGCTTTATATACGGGCTTATTTTATTATTACCTCATGAAGTCGGTAAAAGGTAACAAGACGGTTGATATTTCGGTAGAGAACCTTAAAGAAGCGGCGGCGGAATACACGTCTGTGCACGTTGATCTGGGCACGGGAGATGGACGTTTTGTCTACGAGGCAGCCCTGAAAGACCAAAACACGTTATTTATAGGTGTGGACCCGGTAGAAAAGCAGCTCCGAGAGTATTCGGTAAAATCAGTGAGGAAAAAACTGATTAACGTTCTCTTTTTGACGTCTTCGCTGGAAAACTTACCAATTAACTTGACGGAAATTGCCGATAAGGTAAGCGTAATTCTGCCTTGGGGAACT
>MEWF01000011.1:77600-82870 GCA_001773255.1 candidate division WWE3 bacterium RIFOXYC2_FULL_42_13 | reverse complement strand
ACAGGACTGCTAAAAACCGGCGGAGAGCTGGAGATAGTACTCGGTTATTCACCGAACTTGGAGCCTTCGGAATCGGACAGACTGGATCTTCCGAACCTTTCGCAGGAATATGTCGGAAATGTCATTGTGAAAGCCTTTGAGACACTATCCGGTGGCATGGAATTAAATACACTGGAATTATTTCCTAAAGAAAAGCTCACAGATATTGGCTCAAATTGGGCAAAAAAACTGGCTTTCGGTAGACCGCGTCAGATATACCGTCTGAAACTAATAAAGACCCTCTGATTTTCATTTTTCTCCTTTATCGTGTAAACTTCGAGTTCAGAAATCAAAAATAGAAGAAAGGAGGAGAAATGATCACCATGACCGGACCGCCTCTGTACGACAAGGCTTCGGACCGTTTTGCCCGCGTCGTTTGGTCAGCAGACAAGAACGCAAAAGTCCGACAGGAAGACGATGGCAGCATGACAGTCGAATCTGATAACGAAGCGGACGTCATGATTGCCCTGCAGCAGGTACCTTGGTTTGCTCCTTACCTAAAGCAAACAGAAAGGGAGAAAGAGCCGTGTACGAGTTCTGGATCGAAGTAGGTGAGCAGGATCCGCAAAGCGTTTCCAAAGATGCACAACGGAAAATCCAAGATTGGGGAGCTATTAGAACCCGCTCAGAAAATCTTAATGGTCCACAGTATGCCTTTAAGTCTAGTAAAGATCCAAGAAGACTCCTAGGCGACCTGGAAAGGAAAGGGGATATCTTGCATTGGGGTTTCTTTTTCGAATCGCAACTTACAAAACCGAGAAGGAAACCAACCAAGACCCCCGGTGCGGATGAAAAAGCCAAATTGTTCGCAAAATTACACGAACGTTTTGGCAAAACCCTAGGCGGCAAACCCTAAAAAAGTTTATGCCGCCTTTTCTTTTTCCTTACAAACGCGGGCGCGATCTACTTACTAAAAAGGTTGGATTTTTGGCCTGAATAATGGTAAATTTTGACTCGTAAGCATCGGGGTGTGGCGCAGTTGGCTAGCGCGTTCGCATGGGGTGCGAAAGGCCGCAGGTTCGAGTCCTGTCACCCCGACCAGTAAAACCTAAAACAAAACTTCCGTATCGGAAAGCGCACTTTTTATCCGTTCTAGATGGTCGACCTTAACCGGATTACCCCTCAAATCCAGCGTCTTTAGTTGCGTCAAATTCTGAAGCTCGTTCGGAAATTCATCAATTTCGTTATCCGAAAGATCCAACACTTTCAAACTCCTAAGCTGTCCTATCTCGGCAGGAAGATCCGTCATGCCGTTGCCGCTTACGTCAATTTCCTCTATTTTTGACCACAGCCTAATTTCAGCGGGCAGAGACTTCATAATATTATTTTCGGCACTGAAGATTCTTAGATTTTTCCACTTCTCCACCTGAGAGGGCATTGAACTTATAGAGTTATCTGAAAGGTCAAGTTCAACAACACTTGAATTGTCTAACACATTTTTTGGAACTTCCGTTAATCCCTTGCCGGATAAATCGATTTTTCCCCCGATATTGAGATCCACATCTTCTTTTACTACTTCCGCTGCTTTCTGCTCTTCATTTCCTATGTCCTTCGTAGTTTTATTTACTGTACGCGGGAATACAAAATACAAGCCCACAAGAATACCAAGACCTATAATAATGTAAAGCAGAGTTTTCTTCATACCCGCATTCTACCCGCTTCACATACAGATGCAAATTCGATTAGATGTATAATTGAGCGATGAGATTCCCCGCCTCATTGACGACAGTGACAAAGTTTTCAAAAATCCTGGCACTTATTTTATTTGTGACTCTTCCGTTCTTTTGGTTTTATTTGGGATTATTGGTCGGTATAAAACAGGGCACCGCAAAAGAAAACTATTCCCCAACAACTGACACAAAAACAATCGGTTTATACTCCACCGAACAACTCAGAGCTAAATATACCTACGGCGTCTACGACTACGCTGAAGTTTGGCGGGCAAACATGAATATCCCTATAAAGAACTCCACGGACTATGCCGGAGTAGTAAGAAAACCAACCGGCTCATCCGAATGGCAGGAATATATAAAAATTGTGAGCAGTCCCGACCAGTCAAAAAATAATCCTTACAAAATATGGGTGGGGGACAGTTTGTATTTATTGCTGGTTGATCAGAACGGTGGAGGAAGCGGAGAGGGAATCGCAAAACTGGCCAAGGTGACTCAGGAAAATAATACTTATGAACAGATAAAATGTTTTTACTATGTTCCGGAGAGACATGAGAGTCTTGATGTGGAAAATATAATGAGCCTGGAAGATTCGGATAGCCCAAACTGCTATAACTACACCTTGGATTTTAAGTAAAGCGTATCATTCAGTCACTTCTATCTATACAGAAACTCCCCACATAGGCCTTTTTACCAACAGAACCGTAAAGTATCGAAGGGTACTCTTCATTGAAAAGCAGTCTGTCCAGATTATTTTTAATTCTCGGTAGAGTTTTCTTTCTCACACCAGCGGGTTTTGGATTTTCTACCACTTTAGAAGAAATTACTCTGCCCAAACTTTCAAGCTTTTTTGACAGAGCAAAGCCGGTATCCAAAGTGTAGTCCTGAATAAAACACAGGGGATCGGAACTTCCGCGCCTTGGTTCCAGACCCGTAAAATCCCCCGACTCCCTTACCATAACATGATTTATATAAGTATCGTTGAGATCTATTTGTGTGCTCATTCCGGTCTTCTGTCTGACATCTTCCAATTGTTTCCACATTAAACTGTTTTTTGCCGAGAAATCCCACTGCAGGACGATTGAGATAAACGCCATTAAGGCGATAGATAAAAATACACACATCCTATTTAGAGAATAATTTGTACCTAACCTCCCGAATAAAAATAATAACAAAAAAAGGAGAGATGGAAGAAGATAGCGGTCGTACATATCGGAAGACAGGAACAAGACTCCAAAATTCAACGCAGCCGAGCTGAGCAGAAATATTTCCGGCTTAGAAAAATTGCCGAGTCTGACGACACCTTTGATTTTCGATAATACATATAACAACAATTTAGCAAAACCGAAACCCCAAACGAGAGCGAGTCCTGACTTAAGAAAAATGTTGTCAAAAAGACTAAAGTTCGATCTAAAATCCGACTTTGCATAAAGTTCTTCGATATAGAGCACGTTTCCCATCGGAAAAAGGTCCGTCTTAAAAAGGAGGCAGGCGGCCGGGATGGTAATAACAACTGCGATAATTTTTCTCCAAAGACCCTGCAACCGCCCCCTAATTGCCAAAAAGACCGGGGATAAAAATATCAATAAGTATTGAGGTGCATATAAAAGGGTTTGTAAACGCCCGGCAAAATCCTCTACCTCCAAAAATTTTTTGTTCTCCCCGAACCTCGGCCAAAAAAACGCCACGGCGACGGACAAGGAAAGAAATAAGGCCGGGAAGAGTAGTTGTTTACCTTTCTCTTTGCTAAACGGAACAAAACCTAATATAAAAACCGGCAGAAAAATAAGAATACCGTTCTGTCGTGTTGCTGCCGCCAACATACCGAAAAAAGAACCCAGTATTAAATTCCTGAAATTAAACTGCGTGAGATAACGAACAAAAAAGTACGTTGCAGACGACAGAAAAAATAGCAGGTAGTTGTCCGTCATAAAGGTGAAAGAGGAGACGAAAAATAGAGGGTTAAATAATAAAGTCAGGGCACCCGCAATAGCATAGATCTTTTGTGATCCCAGCGTAATCAAAATTTTATAAACAAAATAGGCAGTTCCTAATGAAATTAGAAAAGTCAAAACCTGCAGAGACAGATAATCCAAACCGAATATTTTTGACCAAAGCAAACCTAGAAATCCCTGAGCAACAAAAGACGGATCGAGTTCGGCGTTTATTTTAAAAATACCTGAAGCAAAAGCTTTTACTTGCCACAAGAAAACCCAATCATCGTTTACAGGATAATTTCCGAACATATGCCTATTATACAAACTGAGCGGAGATTACTACACAGCTCCCGCAACGGAAGTAACTTCGCCTTTTTTCTTCACAGCTTTATAGGATATGAACAGTAAAGCCAGCATATCGATCTGACACAATAAACATACGGGACAGATTACGTTAATTTGAAAAACCTCGATGTAAGTGATGCGAAGACAAAATAAAGTGCCGAAAAGTGCCATGCCCAGCATTAGTTTTTTCTTGCCGAGAAAAGCGACCACTAGTATTATGGTGTACCCGATAAGTCCGTACAGGGCGGTCGGTATTCCTAAAGTCGTAGAAACTTCTCCGCTGATAACAGCATCACAGTTTATTTTCTCGTTTATGGTACACAACCTGTACACGGGTTGGGTGAGGTAATTTACAAAAAGGTACAGCGCCAACCCTATTCCTATTGCAGATAATATTTTCGCGATAAACAGATATTTAGATGTTGTCATATTAACGAACGGGGGCTTTCACCCCCGCTTATGTAAGCATCTTTACAATTTCGCCAAGGCGTCAGAAAATGCCCAGAAGGCATCATTTCCTCCGAGCTTCCCTGCACAAAGCGCAGCTTCGGATTTGGCTCTAGCGGTCGGATGCAGCTGATCCAAAGGGAACTGCCTATAAACCCAGGCGACCTTACCCGCGTTCTCAGATATAAGAGTTTGTAATGTGGGGTGGACTCTTTTGCAGAAAGGACAGTCGTAATCTGAGTACTCAAACAATAGTACACGCGCCGATTTATCGCCTCTGACATAATCCATATCATTCAAGGCCACTAATTTTTCGACTTTCTCAAGTTTGAATTCCTGTGTACCAAGGGTAGTGCTTTTTCCTGCGATTACGTTGTCAAGAAAAAGCTGCATTGTGGTAGAATCAACTGCTCCGGGAATAACGGCAGAATTTCCGGTCTGTGTGTCAAACATGAATATACCGGGAGTTCCGGATACTCCGGCACTCTGTCCGCCCTTTTCTTCCTCCTCAACCCTTGATTTTGTTTCACGGCTATCTACACAATTTTTGAAAGCTCCGGAATCCAAACCCAAAGAGGACGCTAATGCTACGGAATCAAAAGTACCTGTTTTCTCCGCTCCCTGAGACGGTGCCCCGGTATTCTTATTCGCCTCCTCCAACCTTCCCACTTTAGAAGATAAACCGCCGATATAAAAAGCCGCTCCTACTAAAGCCGCAACGAGTACTAACTGGACAATGTTTGAACTTTTAGAACTTTCCATAAATGCCTCCTGTCAAAACCAAATTTATATCTGTCTATGCTACATAAAGGGCACGAAACTTGCAACCTTC
>MEWF01000011.1:65504-77535 GCA_001773255.1 candidate division WWE3 bacterium RIFOXYC2_FULL_42_13 | reverse complement strand
TCTTTCTTCCTGAAGATTCGAAATAGGTCCTCATGCTCAACTCACCTGTCATACCTGTCATCATTGACTGAACACCCACTATTATTAGTAAGACCGAGAGGGTTAATAACGGCCTATTACCTATACTTTCCCCCATAAGTTTCAATATTAAAAGGTAAAGTGCGCCCAGACCACCAACACCGGCTATAAGTGCTCCCGCAAAACCGAAAAGTCTTCCGGGCATTGCTTTAAAAGGCTTTGTAGAGAAATAAAGCATGAAAAATAGAGTGACCAAGTCCAGCAAAACTTTGATGGTTCTTTTGTGACCCTTGTAATACGACTCTCCGTACTCCCGGTCTTTGAACTCCACCTCGAACTCTGTCATTTTTGCTCCGTAAACTTTTACATAGTCGGGGATGAAACGATGCATTTCTCCGTAGAGGCGTAAATTCTCCACCAGAACACGTTTGAATCCCTTCATACCCGAGCCTCTGTCCTGCATAGTTACTCCGGATATTTTTGTAATTATTTTGTTAGCGAGACCGCTCTTTGCCTGACGACCGGCTTTTTCCGCTCCCCATCTTCCCACCCTGTGTGTATTTACAAAATCATATCCTTCGTCTAAATACTTGATCACCTTGGAAATATTTTCCAGAGGTGTTTCCATATCGGCCGAAACCGTTACAACATAGTCTCCTGTGGAGATATCAAACCCTGCCATGTAGGCGGCGCTTTGTCCGAAATTAGCCATTAAATTTACACCGATGACATTGTGATATTTTTCGGAATACTCTTTTATAACGTCCCACGTCCCATCCTTACTTCCATCGTTGACGGCTATTATTTCAAAATTTTCTCCTGAGTCTCTTTCGAGCTCCAACAATCCTTCAATTGTCCTATTTATATTTTTTTCTTCGTTGTAGCAGGGTATTACAATTGAAACGGTTCTTCCCATTGAAGTTGCTCCTCCTAGCGATATAGATCTATTTTTTTCCATATTTTCTCCTTAAACCAATCAACTTCTTTTTTAAGACCTTCCTGAGGGATCGTACTTGGATTATAGCCTAAAATACGCCTTGCTTTATCGATGTTGGCATGAGTCTCTTTTTGATCCCCCGATCTTTTAGGTTTGATATCCAAGACAGCCTTTTTGCCCAGAATGTCTTCTACTATTTTTATACCTTCTCCGGTTGTAATAGCCTGATCGGTGCCGAGATTAAATATTTCTCCCGCGCATTTATCAAAATTCTGCAGAATAAGCACCAGCCCGTCGATTATATCCCCGACGTAAGTATAGCTACGGAGATGCTCTTCACTCCCTTCGTAGAGGGGAAAAGATTTATCATTAAGGATCGCGTCGATTAACTTTGGGTAAAGTTTTTCGGGTCTTTCTCTTTCGCCGTAAACTGAAAAAAGTCTTGTTGAAACTGCGGGAAATCCTTTATCTCTAAAGTTAGAAAGTGCCAACTGTTCCGCCGCCAATTTTGTGACACCGTAGTTAGAAGTAGGTTTTGGAGCTGTAGTTTCGTCCTCAGTAGCATGCGCGCCGTATATTGAGGAAGTGGCTATGTTTATAAACTTCTTCGTCCCTGCGGTCCTTACGGCCTCAATTAATCTGTGGGTAGCGATGAAGTTATTATTTAAATAATGTTCGAATGGGGTTGTTGTGGATATTCCCGGTTGGGCGGCGAGATGAAAAACAGCATCAGAATTTTGTAAAATACCGCTTACATCATCCGTTACCAAATCTCTCTTCTCAATAGAAATTCCTTTTTCCTCAAGGTCCGTGGCATTCAATTTTTTAAGCTCGGGGGTGTAGTAATTATTAAAACTGTCTATCCCAATAACATTGTGACCCAAACCTTTTAACCTCTCGGAAAGATGCGATCCTATAAAGCCTGCGGCTCCTGTTACAACAATTTTCATATTGGACAATTATACTCTTTTTTCGGCTTTCTTTTTGGCTTTCGGGGGCGTGATATTAGGTTCCGAACCGTATTTTGGTAAGGGCAGTTTGAGTGCAGGCACCCCCTTGTAGACCCAATTTAGGGCGTTTACGACTGCATGCCCCATTTTTAAACCCGTGTAGGATCCGGGACCGGGGTATGTCTCAAAAAATTCTATCTGCTCTAGTGCCAGATTATTTCTAAGTAATATTTCGGAAAGGGCATCGGCAGGATCTGCTTCCAAAGTTAAACTATCCTTTTTAACCCAAAAGATAAAATACTTTTTAAAAAGGGACACCGTAGTTTGTTTTCTTAGCCGTGAATCAATGTAAATTTTGAACATGTATTTTCCTTTCGTTCTCGGACAGTGTTTCAAAAAATATACGTACACTTTTTTCCGGTAGATACTTTTCTGCTACTTCGGGCCATTCAATAAAGGTAACGGAATCGGGTTGGTTTAAATAATCCTCCATTCCCAAGTCCCTAACGTCTCCGGAATCCTGCATTCTGTAAAGATCCAGATGATGTATATATTTTATTCCGGAAGTTGAACTGCCCCCGCCATATATTCTTGAAACAACAAAGGTAGGGCTCTGAACCCTGTCGGTAAATCCCAGTGCCTTAGCAACCATTGAAACGAAAGTTGTTTTACCGGCACCCAGATCTCCGTAGAGAGCTACGACATCACCGGGCTTTAATACCCCGGCTATTTCTTCTGCGAATTTTTGGGTTTGTTCCGTATTAGCGGCCACAATTTCCATGAGAAAGCGCCTCCGATCAACGCTCCTAAACTATCTACCTGAATATCAAAAAAACTTGCGTTCCTGAAAGGGGTGAAAAGCTGGTGCATTTCGTCAAATATGCCGAATATCATAGTTAGAACAACCGACAAAGCTACCTTACCCGTAGCATAGTAATAAGAGATACACAGAGCAACGAAAAGGAAAAAGTGAGCGTTTATGTGATAGCTTTCTTTCCCCAAACCCACAGCGTCGATATAAGGACCCTTTATAGAGGAAAAAGCCGATATTATAATCATCAGCATGACTGACGGGAACCATTTCTTGTAGAGTTTGAGACCTTTTTGCACCTCAGTATTCTATCATTTTTGGCGTCCTGAAACCCATAATCCCGCCCAGAGCAAAACAAATCAGAGAGAACAGAGCAGTTTTTGTGTATTTCCCTTTTCCTTGGGAGTTGACCGAAACCGGAACTTCTTCAATCCCTACAGGTTCTTTTTCACGAAAAAAACGACCGAAGTTTCCGTGTTTTTCCCGGAACCACTCAAGGTTGCATATTCCGCCGGAGTCTATTGTGGAAATAAGGTTGCCCGTTTCGTCGTATATATCAAAGTTCAAATTTAAATAAGACCCACTGATGGCGGTTACTTTTACATAATTAAGTTTGGACAACGGAAATCTGCCGGCAAAATTCGGTATTAAAGCCGGAGCGTTCTCCTTCAAAGCGTCGTAAAATTCTACTCTGGAATGTTCATTTTTCACTGCTACCTGGTAATTATTATTTTTAGGAAAGCCGCCTGAAAGGTCGATCTTAAATGTACCTCCGGGGTATATACAGTGCCCGGAATATATTGAGTCCGCGCCGGTCTTGTTAGTTAACAGAGACAATACAAACACCATTATTAAAAAACTTAGGATTCTCACAGAGACAATATGCACGTTATGGGTGCAAAAAGGTGGGGTAGATATCTGAACAAAATAGAAAAAAGCTACTTTAGGTGCCAGTATACCGTCATATAGTCATCGTCATGGAAAATGAAAACACCGTTCCCGCCGTCTCCGAGACAGTTCCTGCAAAAATAAGCATCCCCGTCATCCACTGCGTATACGGAAGAATTGGACGGTCCGTACATATCGAGGGCAGGATGGGGTTTGCCTCCGTACAGCGACGACGACCAGCATGTAACCCCAAATCCCTGGGAAACCGTTGGATTGGACATAGGCCATTCCCAGTCACCTTTCCCGACCTTTCTGTTTCCTGCAGACTCGCATCCGGTATTCCAATATACGGTCTTGCTCTCTAGTTTCTTCAACGGATCAACATATTCTGAGTAGTACCAGTTCCAACCGTTTATTTCCTCTAAAGATGAATACCTATAAACACCGAAGTGCAAGTGGGCTCCGAACGAATACCCGGTATTACCTTGTATACCTATCCTTTCACCTTTTTTAACCGATCGGGATTCCGTATTCACCAAAGCGCCGGCGGCACCGACAATCTGATTCAACTCACGTTGAGCCTCTGCCAAGAGATTCTGATATTTAGTTTCATCGTTCTGCGTAACTTCCAGTAATCTTTTTTTCTCCTCCTGCTGACCCACCAAATTACCTTTGTATGTATCCAGGTTGGCTTTCTCGTTCAACAACTGTGTCTTAAGTTTTTCCTCCTCATCTTTCTTCTGCTCAAACAAGTTTTTCTGCATGTCGTATCTGGTTTTAGTGTCGCCCATTTCCACTAAAAGTTTGTTGTCATACCTTTCCATTGCCTTGAGATATTCTACTTTTTGAACCATGGTTTCCAGTGTTACTGAGCCGAACAAGACAACCATGGTGTTCTCATCCCGAGACTTATACCTTTCCCTTATTCTTGCCGACAAAACATCTTTTTGGTAATCGATCGATTTTTCCAATTTCAATATCCGCGCTTTCAAATCTTCGATGTCTCCCGCCAGTTTTTGTATCTCTTTTTCAGTTTTGGATATTTTTGCAACGGAGTTTTGGATCTTCAATTCCGTGAGACTGATCTGACTGTTCATGTACTCTATTTCGTTGGCCAGGGTCTTCGCTCTACCCTGCAAATCGTTTATCTTCGCCTCATATTTCTCTATCTTTTCTTCCAACTCTTCAACTTCATCCTTATTTACGGTGTCCTGACCCAATACTGTCACTATAGGGATCAGAAAAAATATTAAGGGTAAAACCCATAGAAGCGCCTTTTTATTAAACATAGCGACTAGTAATTCAGGTATTTCTTTATCGCCGCCGAGCTTCCCAGGTAACCCAAAAGGAAACCTGACAGAAGCAAGATAAAGGTGAGGATTATTGAAAAAATCCACGGCGGCATAAAAATACCCGGTAGAAAACCAAGACCCAGGCCTTTGGGAAATATGTTAGCAAGTGTAACCCCGACTCCCAGTAATATCATTATTACCGAAGCAATAAAGGATGAAAATAAACCGAAAAATACTCCCTGATGAATAAGAGGCAGTTTAACATAATCATCGGATGCTCCCACAATTTTCATTATCTCGAACTCGACGCCCTTGGAGTTTATTGTTGTTCTCAAGGCGGCTATGACCACTGAGTAGGAAACCACCAAAAATATCAGGACCAGCAACGTTCCGACAATGTAAACGATCGTGCTCCAGAATTTGAAGCGGGACACCACGTCCTCAAAGTATCTGACCTCCTCCACTCCATCAACGACCTTTAATTCTTCAGCCAAGGGTTTCAAGTTGGAAATATTTCCTGCCCGCACTTCTAAACTAGCCGGAAGTATGCTGGCCGAAACGGACTCAAGTAGTACTGGTTCGTCTTTATTTATTTCTCTAAAAATTCTCAGCGCATCTTCTTTCGACACATACACCAAAGCAGAGACTCTTTTGTCCTTAGACAAACCATCCTTCATTGCTGAGATTTTGTCTTCGGTAAAATCATCTTTGAAAAACACCGTAACCTGAGCCTGATCCTCAAGATATCTCAACGCGGTCTGTGAAAATACGACGATATTTATCAAAAGTCCGAGCAAAACGAAAGTGATTGTCATTATCAAAATATTTGAAACGCTCAGCAACTTCTCCTTCTTTACATTAGACATGAAAATTGACCAACTTTTAGGCACGGTATTTGCCTCCCTTCTTATCTGAAATTACCTGACCCCTTTCGATGCGGAGCACTCTTTTTTTCATTGCGTTCACGATCTCCTGATCATGTGTAGCCATTAAGATCGTGGTACCCAGCGAGTTTATTTTTTCCAAAACTTCAAGAACGTCGTCCACAGAATCAGGATCTATCATTCCCGTGGGTTCGTCGGCCAGTATAACATCGGGTTCGTGAGCTAAAGCGCGGGCTATAGCGACCTTTTGTTTTTCCCCTCCCGAAAGTTGTTTGGGATATTTAAACATTTTTTCCGTTAGTCCGACCATATTCAAAACGTTCGGTACAATACTTCTGATCTCTTCCAAACTTGAATCGGCAACCTCCAAGGCCACCGCGACATTGTCAAAAACGGTTTTTGAGTCCAGAAGTCTGAAGTCCTGAAAAACAACACCGATCTTTCTCCTCAGATCGGGCACCGACTCTTTTAAAATATTCAGAATACTCTCACCGTTGAACAGAATGTCCCCGACCTCCGGCGTTTCTTCTTTGGTCAACAGTTTAATGATCGTCGACTTACCGGCCCCCGAAGGTCCGACTACGAACATAAACTCACCGGGCTCGACCTTGAACGTTACATCGTCCAGCACTTTTTTACCGGGATCATATTCCTTGGAAACGTTAATAAATTCAATTTGCGGCATTGATAATGACCTCCCTGACCATTAAATACTTGGTTCCTGATTCGGTTCTCATCTCGTCACCACGCACTTTGACATTTAACCCCTCGGCTAAAGCCAGCTTGTCATCTTCGGCTTTAAGTAACGAAATTTCTTTTCCTGAGGCATCAGTTAAAACGTAGGATATTTCATCACCGGGGTAATATTCGGGGTTGGTGTAAGCCACGCGCCCCTCAAGCACGATCGTGGTGTCTGCCACAGGGGGAGGAAGCACCGTTTCCGAAGAGATTTCACCTTTTTTTAATATGAGATTGTTAAGATACCCTATGAAAATGCCGATTCCCAGAAAGACTATTGAAAGAACGATTGTCACGGTAATAAGTTTGCGGCCTTTCAGGGCTTCAGCGTTATTGTAGATATCTTTGAGCAGTTGCATATAGTAAGTAAATTATACAGCTATATTCTAACATCGGGAAAATGTATAAGGAAGCAAAGTATATCACTACCATACCCGGGAATGATAGAAAGACTGCCTATCTCCTGTGCAAAAATCCGAAGATCCTAGTGCCTATGGAGTTAAAAGATGAATCGAATTTTTTTTACCCCGATCTGTGTACTATTTTCCGGCACATACTTACAACTTTGAGGGCAGAGGTTGTTTCCTCAAAAATATATAAACTCCAGGACGGAGCTTTCTACACATATCTGACTCTAAAACAGGAACGTAAATTTACGGACATAAACATACCGCCCGTTGTCGCACTTAAGATCTGTAGAATGCTCGACACTCCGATTTTTATTGACGAAAAAATAATTAAAAACTTAGGATTTTTCGTCTCAAGAGAGATGATAGAGAACGCACTTAAAGACAGCACAAAAGATCACTGAATATATCTTGCAACGTTAGAATTGTGTTGTTCCAAAGTGGACGCGTAATGAACAACACCCTCCTGATCCGTTAGATAAAAGTAGTATGGACTTTCTTGGGCATTCAAAACCGCTTTTATAGCTTTCTCACCCGGATTCGAAATAGGCGCCGGGGGCAGACCTAAATTCTTCCTCGTATTATAAGGGCTGTCCAACTCCAAGTCGTCCTGAGTAAGAATAGTGGGCCACCAGTCAAAGTTTTCTACTTCCTCAAGCAGAGGAATGCATCTTTCGGGGATACCGCAAATATCCTGCCAGGCGGCTACGTACTGCGTGGTTGCGTCCACATCAAGCTTCATGTCTTCTCTCCACCTTTTAATAATAATTCCGGCAACAACCGGTCTATCTTCTTCCGTGTGTATCTCGCGCTCGAGCATAGAAGCAAAAATTATAACCTGCTGTCTGCTCAGACCTGCTCTGGTCAAATTATCTTCAGTGAGAACATCTTTAGTTTTCTCGTCAAAGGTAGACGTAAATATTTCCAGGAGGTCCTTTTCTTGAATATCTTTGTTTATAGAGTATGTGTCCGGAAAAAGAAATCCCTCTTTGTCTTTCGCCAAACTTATAAATTCCTGAAAATCTATGTTGTCGAGATTGTTTGCAGCGAGACGCGCGAATTCTTCAGTACGCCATCCTTCCAGAAAAGTCAGTTGAACATCGTTAGTTCCATGCTGAATAATCTCCACGACTTGTTTTAAATTTGAACCTGCAGGTATTTTATAAGTCCCGGCCTGTATCTTATTTCCGAACTTTCCCGTGTAAACGTAGATATTGAAAAGAAAGTCGGAATTTATCGCGCCTTTTTCTAAAAGATTCCGAGCGGTATCAGCAACTCCATCACCTTTCATAATTTCCACACTTACTTCTTTCCCCGATTGGGAAGGTCTGTTTATAGCCACACGATAGTACGTTCTTAGTAGAAAAGGAAGTACGATAAATATAAAAAAGAGGCTGACGAAAATTAACCTCTTTTTACCCGCGGGACTTAAAACGTGGTATTTGGTTGGATCAAGTGGCTCGATCATGGAGTAATGATATCATATGCGTGTCGCTCAGAGGCAGCCACTCTGAGTACAGTGGGGTTGCCTATTCGCGCCCCTTTTAATTCGAGACACCCCGGGGTTACCTCTTTGCAACAGATAAAAAAGGTAGAAAATCATCTTTGGGTGTCAAAGGTGGTAGAATACGGCCACGGGAAGCAGGCGAACCGGGCCTTTTAGGCCAGGAAAGTCCAGACTGTACAGAGCAGGGGGACGGAGGGTAATCTCCGAAACGTAAGTTCTGGTGTTTTAGTCCGAAAGGACGAAAGAACGGAGGGCGAAGACGCGCTCCGAGAGCAACAGAGACGAGCCTGTTTCTAAAGCTTTGCTATGAAACAGGGTGAAACGGGCAATCCCACCCCTCAGCAACCCACGAATGTGCCGTTATCAGCCTGCTCGGCGAGGCACGAAGATGGGGCGTAGATAGATGGTTCGCAACCCGCAAGGGCGAACAGAATCTGGCTTATTCGCTTCCCGTATATGAAGTTAATTGAAGCCTGGTGTACTATACGCTGTTTGAACTTTCAAAATTGTACTTGATGCTAAGATAAACACATGGGAACTAAGGTTAAAAAAGCATTGGTGATGGCCGGTAGTCGCGGTATACGCTTGGGAATGGGTACTAAGTCGCATATTATTTACAAAGGCAAAATATTACTGGAATATGTATTAGATTCAATATTTCTAGCAGGTATCGAAGATGTATTAGTTTTTCTCCCAAACAAGGACGATGAAGAGAAGATTCCTAGAAAAAGTCTAAAGAGACTAGATTATTTAAAAAAGAAATACAAGGAAATCACTTGGGTGCAGTATCCTACAGAATTAGGTCTGGGTTTTAGAGGTGCAGTAAACTTAGTTATCGACCACTTTGGAACTGAACCATTTTACTTGCTTTGCGGTCATTCTCCCCAATCATACATGTTCTTAAAGAAAATGGAAAAAGTCTATACAAAGGATTCTATTGTTGTATCCGGTTATAAGTATAGATATGAGTCTTGTGTTTCAATCGCACGTGTAAATGGGAACAAAATAATCGGATTTGAAAATATTTCAGGAGAGAAACCGAAAGAGTTCACATCGGAAGGTGATAACTATATAACGCAAATGCCATACGTTATTGATAGAAATTTTTATGAGGAAACAATTAAAAAGGATAAGTACAAAAATAAGATTGAATTTTATCCAAAAGTATACCTGGAAAGCAACAATAACTGTCTCCTAGTAGAAAATCCGATTACGATATCAGAAGTTGACTATGAAAAGGATTTTCAGAAACTTTTACACTCAATTGATACTTTAATTGATTGTAATTACAAGTTATAGTAACGCTAAAGTTACTTGGCTAGCAGGAGTTAACCGGAGGTTAATCCGACCGACCTAGAACTCTCTTAAGAATTATCGAAATAATCATCGTCGTCGGCACCGCAACAATTGCTCCGACCACACCGAAAAATTCCGACCCGATGAGTAAAGCCAATAAAATAATCAACGGACTAAATCCTGAAACTTTCTGCATGATTTTCGGAACCAGCAAATTGTTTTCAAGCTGTTGAATGATTATAAATAATGCAATGACGCCTACTCCTTTTACCGGAGTTTCGGAAAAGCCGATAATTGCGGCGACTACAGCAGAAAGCACGGGCCCGATCATCGGAACTATTTCCAACAGACCGGCGACCATAGCTAGGGCCAAAGGATATCTAATATCAAGAAGCAGCAAACCGATAAAACTTGCCAAACCGACTACCAGCATTAAAAGAAGTTGACCTTTTAACCACTGACCAACATTTCTTTCCACTTCCAAAAAAGTATCTTCGGCTTCATCCTCCAAACGCTCGGGAAAAAGTGTGAAAAAACGCTTCTTGAGATTTTTCCAGTCGAGGGACATGTAAATAGCTATAACGAAAATGCTGAAAATAGTTGTGGCGTTTGAAAATACTGAAATGGTAACAGACAAAAGCTCGGATGAAACGTTTGCCGCCTGAGGTAAAAAGTCCTTGAGCTGGATACTGAAATCATCACCGAGATTAAGCCCCTGAGCTATCTGCGAAATTCCCGCGATCATTTTTTGAAACTGGGCAATAACAGGGGGCACTCCGACCGTACCTACCACTATCATGACAAGGAGCAACAAGCCGTACGAGATCAAGACAGCGACCCCTCTTCTTAGCGGTTTATTTAAAACAGTAAGCTTCATGAAGTAATTTATCACTGACTCCATGGCGATAACTAAGAGAGTAGCGATAGCGAAAATGCCTATCACGGAACCCAGTCTGAAAATTACATATCCCGCAAGGGCAACAGCGAAAGTTAATAAAATAGTTTTAAAAGAGATGACGACCTGTTTATCCATTTTTCAATTTCTCCTTAGTAAAATTATATACGTTTTCCCCGTACGAATCGACTGAAACATCAAACCAACTTATATTCGGGTTGCGCTTAAACCAGGTTTGCTGGCGCCTTATATAAGCGTGGATATCAAACTTTATCCTCTGCACTGCACCGTCTTGCGGAATTTCTTTATTTAAGAAGGACACCGCAGTTTTATAGACAAGTCCGCGGAGTGGTGGGAAGGGACCGAAGTTCATTGATAAAAGTTTTTCTGTTTCGGGAATAAGACCATTTTTCCAAACCGCTTCGACCCATTTATCTGCTTTTGAATATAAAAATTCGCGGGGACCCGTAAGCCCGATATAAATAAATTCGGCACCGAAGCGGGGTAGGGGAGTGAGATTTTTTTTCACTCCTTTTTCTTTTTCGATTGCGCGGATTAATCTGACCGGATTATTTTTATCTATTTTTTTGAAAGCCTCTAGATTTAACGACGTGAGGAGGGACTGTAACTCCGGAAGGGGTTTATTTTCAAGCTCGGCGCGTAGCTCAAAATCCGGCTCAATATTGGTATTTAACACTAATTTCCCGGTCACGGTGTCCACGTAGTACCCGGTACCGCCTACAAGAAATACGTTCTTACCGCGCGAAAAAATCTCTCCGGTCTTCTCCAGTGCATACTTTGCAAAATCGTAACTTGAAAAGTATTGGTCTGGAGACACTAAGTCGTATCCCCAAACTTTGATCCCGTCCAACTCCCAGAAACCTTCGCCTTTTTTAATGTCGGACGGATTACCCAATGGTAGTTTTCCTGTCCCCACATCCATGTGTTTATAAATCTGACGGGAATCAGCTGAGATTATTTCCCCACCCAGCTTTTTGCATAATTCAACGGATAGAGAAGTTTTGCCGGTTGAAGTCGGGCCTACTATTACTATAGCTCTTCCTATTACGATGGCTTTCATAGACGTTCTTTCTTCTTCGAAGCTTTCCATGCCTTGGTAAGAAAATCGTGTCTATATTTTTTCTCGGCGGGCGGGACATCGTCATCGAATGTCTTTTCCGAAACGGTTCCTTTGCGCGAAGAGTACATGGCTATGAAAGCTACTGAAAAATTGATTTTTTTAACCAGTTCAACGGTGTCTAAAAATTGCTCGCGGGTTTCACCGGGAAAACCAACAATAAGATCAGTTCCGATTTCAATGTCCCTCTTAACTTTTTTAATTTGATTTATTAAAGTCTCGAAATCCTCGATGGTGTGCCGGCGGTTCATCCTGAGGAGAACGTCGTTA
>MEWF01000011.1:54012-65455 GCA_001773255.1 candidate division WWE3 bacterium RIFOXYC2_FULL_42_13 | reverse complement strand
CCAGCGTATCAACCAGATCATTTGTGAAATCAAAAGGATTAGAAGACATAAAACTGAGCTTTCTTATCTCCGGGATGTCGTGAATTTCCCTTAACAGCGCCGCGAAAGGCAGTTTTTGATTGCTTCCGGTGCGTATTTGAAACTTTTCTTTTACCGACAAACCCCAGGAATTAACATTTTGAGCACATAAAGTTATTTCCGTAACACCTTTTTTCACTAATCTCGCGATATCCTTGAGAATATCCTCTTTGTTGCGGGACACTTCCCTTCCCCGGGCGTAAGGAACCACACAAAAGGCACAAAAGTTGTCGCACCCTTGTGAAATGTTAATAAACGCGTGGGTGGCAGTATCCTGAGCTCCCTCAACCACTTTATTTTCCGCCCACTCACTTAAAAGTCCTTCTCTTTTAAGCAGTAAGGGCAATTCATGTATCTGCGCGGGACTCATATACAAATCTGCCCAGGGAGTTTTCTTTTTCAAAGTAGCAAACTCGTATCTTTGTCTGTCTCCGGTAACGCTACCTACAATACAGCCCGCGAGAACTATAAAAGGTTTGTGGCCGGTAGCCTCTTTTACTTCCTTTACCACCTTACCTATGCCGTAAACCTTGTCTTCGCTTTTCTGGCGCACAGAGCAGGAGTTTATGATCAAAAGGTCGGCGTCCTTCATAACAAATTGGAGGTTTTCTTTTTCGGTTTTAAACTCGGGAACTTCAAGAGGTTCGTAACCCAAAACTTCGAGCATTCCGCCCATCGTTCCTGAATCAGCGGTATTTGAGTAACATCCGAATGTTTTTATGAAGTAAGTTTTGGATTTCACTTATCTGACACCTTCTCCGTTTTTAACTTTTCTTTTGGGTTTTAGAAGGGCCGGTTTTTCTTCATCAGACAAGCCGAGGGCTAGAATCATCCCTTCCGACATAAACCCCATCATTTTCCGGGGAGGAAGGTTTAGGATAAATGTAGTTTGTAGACCGACGAAACTTTCGGGTTTATACCATTTCAAAAGGCCGGTCAGGATCTGTTTTTGGCCTATTTCGGGACCAAAATCTACCTGCAGACGGATGAGCTTTTCGGATCCCTCTACTCTTTCGGCGGACAGAACGGTTCCCGCGCGGATATCAAGTTTCGAGAAGTCTTCGTATGTTATTTCGGGCTTTACAGTACCCTGCTTATTTTGTTCCATTGGTAGACTATACAAAAAATAGGGCTACTTATCCAATCGAATAACTTCTTGATATAACGTCAACGACCAAGTATAATCCCTTTCGAGGTCATTAATATGCCTAAAACAAAGAGAACATGGCAGCCAAAAAAAGTCAAAAGAGTCCGCAAACACGGCTTTAGAAACAGAACTTCTACCAAGAACGGAAATAACGTTCTGAAAAGAAGAAGGCTCAGAGGAAGAAAAAGGCTTGCTGTCGCATATAACGGCAAGTAACCCTAAATGCTGAAAAAAGAGAACCGTCTTTCCACACCCTTTGAATTCAAGATAACCAAGAAGTACGGCCAAAAAATCGAAGGCGACACCTTCGTTGCCTACATCCTCAAACCTGAAAACTACTCAGGACAGCCGAAAATAGGCTTTGTTGTCTCTACCGGATTTAGCAAGAACGCCACCGACCGAAACAGGATAAAAAGGCTATTCCGCGAAACCGTAAGGAAGAATTTAGCCCTGATACCGGCAGACCGGTGGGTTTCAATATACCCCAGGCACTCTTCGGCAGGAAAAACGTATGAAGAAATTGATACTGATTTTAATAAAAATATACAAAAAAACGCTTAGCCCGGGCAATTTCGGTATAAACACCTGTAGATTCACACCCAGCTGCGCCGATTACACCTATGAAGCCGTGGAAAAGTACGGCGCCATAAAAGGCACTTTTCTGGGGGTTAAAAGACTGGTAAGATGTAATCCGTTTTCAAAAGGAGGCTACGATCCTGTAAAATAAACGATTATGGCGGAAATCTGGCAAAATATAATTTTAAATCCGATTTTTAACATTCTAATTGTTATCTACTCATTTGTAGGAAGCCTCGGGGCTGCAATAATTCTTTTTACACTCATAATAAAGGCCGTAATGATCCCCGTTACCCTTCCTTCTATCAAGATGAGCCAAAAACAGCGTGACATTCAGCCGGAAATTCAGAAAATAAAAGAGAAGTATAAACACGATCAGAAAAAGATGGCTGCGATGCAAATGGAACTCATGAAAAAGCACGGGATTAACCCGGCTTCGGGGTGTCTTACTACTATAATCACGCTTGTCTTCATGATCGCCGTTTATAGATCGGTTATTACAATGACCAATGGCACAAGTCTCAACGACTTAAATAAAAATATATATTTCCAGCAATTCCAATTTAAACCTGAGGATACAATAAACACTAAGTTCCTTTATCTTGACCTTTCTAAACCGGATCCGATATTTATCATCACAATATTGGCGGTTGTCTTCCAATTTTTAGCGACAAAGATGATGATGCCTTTCTCCAAAATAAACGACAAGCTGGTTAAGAAGACCCCTAATAAAACTGATGACATGATGCAGTCCATGCAAAAACAAAATCTATACGTCATGCCGCTCATGTTTTTTGTGTTCGGTCTGACCTTGCCTTCAGGTGTTATGATATACATAATTGTTTCGACCCTATTCCAAATTGCCCAGACGTACTTCACCAGTGGATGGGGCGGCCTGGAGCCTTGGGTCAGGAAATTAGGGTTAGCTAAAGGAGCAAAAAAATGAACATCATAGAAGTAATAAAAAATACTTTAGACAATATTTTCGGGTTTATGAAAATAAATCCCAACTATGAAATTAACGGTAAAGACGACGGGGTTTTTGAAGTAAAAATCCAGGGTAATAATCTGAATTTTTTAATCGGTCACCAGGGCCAGTCTTTGGATGCTTTGCAAAGCATTCTGCACCTGACTGTTTTGAGACAGGCCGGAGAACAGGTTACGGTCCTAATAGATATCAACGGATATAAAGATCAGCGAGCTGAGAAAATACAAAACATGGCTAAAAGCTACATCGACAGAGTCCGCTTCTTCCAAAAAGACGTCGAGCTTCCTCCTATGGACCCGTGGGAAAGAAGACAAATACACATGTTTGTTTCCGAATACGATGATGTCGTTTCGGAAAGTGTCGGAGAAGGACGCGAGCGAAGGGTTACATTAAAACCCAAAAAATAAAAATGAAATTCTCTTGCCTACAGGAAAACTTAAATAAAGGTCTTCAAATCATAACGAGAGCTGTTCCTGCGAAAGGCTCTTTACCCATTCTTTCAAACGTTTTAATTTCAACCGAGAACGGACGTTTAAAACTTGCTGCCACCAATCTTGAAACAGCAATTACCACTTACGTTAACGCCTCTATTGATAAAGAAGGAGCTATAACCGTACCCGCAAAAGTATTGAAAGAGCTAGTCGCTAACCTTCACCCGTCTACTATAGAAATAAAAATGGATAATGACATACTTCATTTGAAATCCGACAATACAAAATCTAAATTAAACGGAACGGACGCAAAAGATTATCCCGAATTGCCAAGTATTTCTAAGGACGAGACCTCGCTTGAATTAGATCCTACAGTTTTTGCGCAAGCAGTGTCTATGGTCACATTCGCCTCTTCCATGGATGAAAGCAGACCTATTTTCACGGGCGTTTACGTTACATACGAAAAAGGTAAGATGGTCTTGGCGGCAACGGACGGTTTTAGATTATCTGAAAAATCTATTACCGTTGGAAAATCTGACGCGAAAAAATTTACAGCGTTGATTCCGGCGAAAACACTGGCAGAAGTCAGCAAAGTATTTGCATCATCTGCATCACCTTTGAAAATGGTGCTGAGTGAAAATGAAAACCTCGCTCTCTTCTCTTCCGAAGATACAACTATTGCCACAAGAATTATTGACGGCCAATATCCGGACTACAAAAAAATAATACCTTCAACCGCTACTGTAAAAGCAATATTTAATTCCGGAGAATTTTTAGAAGCTGTTAGGCTTACAACAGTATTTGTAAAAGAAGGAACGAATAACACGATTAAGTTACGCGTTGATCCGGAAGGCTTAATAAAAATTTCTTCTTTGAATAACGAAACCGGAACCCATGAGAGTGAAATTCCCGCTGAAACCGAGGGGGAGATGCTGGAGATTGCGTTCAGCTCAAAATACTTACTCGATTTTCTGAACAACGTAAAAGGCGAGAAGATAAATATGGAAGCAAGTTCGAACAGCACTGCCTGTATTTTCAAGACCGACGTTACTGAAGATTTCCTACATATAATAATGCCGATTCAGCTATAGAACTGAGTGCTGCATAGAAATTTATCCGAAGTTTGGCAAATATTCTTTAGTCTATAGTAAGGATTAAGCACCCAGCTTTTCAGAATCAGCTTTACTTAGGAACTTAAAAAGCTTCATTCCGTTAGATTCTGCTTTCGCAGCTTTTCTTCCGTTCTCCAGTGTTACTATTTCGACCTCGTTATCCGGAATTTCAACTTTTTCTTTTGTTTTAAGATTATAAAATTGTATGTGAATCACCCCGCTTACTATTCTCAAGTTTATCAGGAAAGTGGGATTTAAGTCACGCGCCAACTACTCCACTACAAAAAACGACATATCTGTATTGGTGGAAAAGAAAAATTATAGCTCTGTCGGAGCTGCAGGACCTGGTTGTGACGGAGTATTTCCAAGATTAATCGTTCCCTGATCTTTTGAAAGAGACTCCACGGACCTCAAAATCTCCTCTGAAGAAGGCTCGGTGGGTGGCGTAGCAGCCTGTTCACTCTTGTTACCCTCTTGAAGCTGAAGAGAGGTCTCGGTGTCCGTAATTGTAGAAGTATCCTGCGTAGGCTCCTGCTTTATAGGCTCGTAAGGTTTCTGGACGGGAGGAATCACAGGTGCCGCACTCTCAGGTCTATTAGAACCCAACGGCTTTATCAGACCCTGCTCCCGAAGCTTCAGCAGTTCTTCCGGATTTGTAGTAATAAGTTTATGCTCGGCTTCCGAGGCCATAACTTTTATTGCTACGTGATTTGCACCGGCAAAGAACAGGCCTTCCCCAACTGCAGCAGCAAGTAACAATCTTTTTTCACCTTCTGACAAATAGAATGTTTCCGCAACTTTATCAATTCCGGCAGGGTGCTGTTTCAAAAGAATTTGAATGGATGAGTTTGTAACAATTGCCTTTCCGTATTCCGAAGATAAAAAGTCGTCGACGTCCTGAGAAATAGTCGTGAGACCCAAATAATATTTTCTGGCTCTTTTTGCAATTCCATAAATAAATCTCGCGCTGTCTTCGTTTTGCATCAGGTACCAAGCCTCCTCCACTATCAGGATTCTCTTCTTCAAATCACGCCTTATTCTTGTCCAAACAAAATCAAGAATTAGATAAAAGGCGATTGGCCTTAGTGCTTCTTCCAAATGTTTTGTAGAAAAAACCGTCATCTTACTATCAAGATTTATGTTTGACTGGGAATCGAAAATGCCGGTCATCGACCCTTTAATAAATCTTTCAAGTCTTTCGGCCATTCCTTTAGCTTCGGGTTCGGAAGCTCCCATCAAAACTTTGTAGAGGTCTTCCATAACCGGCGGCTCAATACCCGACTGAGTATCGGGGTCGGTTGTAATACCTTTGATTCTGTAAGTTTCGATTAACGCCCTGTCTAAAATCGCTTCTTCAGATGCAGTTAAACCGCCTAGCATTAGTTTAAGTAAAGTTATTAGCCCGATAAGTTTTTGACCCAGTTCGTTTTCACCCTCGACGGCAACACCTGAAAGATCGAACGGATTTATTTTATGTGTGGAGTTTGCCGAGAAGTCGATATAGTTACCGCCCACTGCTTCGCATAGAGTTCTATATTCTTCTTCAGGATCGATAATCATAACCTCAGCACCGAACACTAAAAGTCTTAATGCCTCAAGTTTTACGAAGTAAGATTTTCCTGAACCTGATTTTGCAAAGACAACTGAGTTAGCGTTTTCCAGGGAGAATCTGTCGAAGATCACTAGCGACCCATTGTGCCTGTTAATTCCATACATTATTCCTTCTTCCATTGTCAGATCCGAGGATGTGAAAGGGAATGTGGTAGCAAGGCTTGTTGTATCCATATTTCTGGTTATCAGAAGTTTGTCCAGGCCGGTAGGGATGGCAGACTGGAAGGCGTCTTCCATCTGGAGTGAAGCAACTTTTGAAATGAGTAATAAGGCACCTAAAGTACTTTCCAGTTTTGAAGTTACCGACTCAAGCTCTTCAAGAGTTTCGGCCGAGATAGTTATGTAAAAAGAAAATTGAAAATACTTTTCTACACCTTTGACGAGCTGCTCCTGAAGAGCCTTTGCATCTTCAAGCGCTGCAGAAACAACCGGGTCGACTATTTTGCCCTTCTCCACATTAGTCATCGTCGTTGCCTCGAGCTCCGTAATTTTTCTTCTTAGGTCGTCCAAAATAACCTTGGACTTCACGGGGTAGTAGAACATTGAAACATCCAGGGTATGCTCAAAGTTGATTATAGGAGACAGCCAGTTTGCCCCTACAAATCTTGGATAGCCCGAAACAAAGATGGTTCTAAAATAAACATTACCGATGCGCAAAAAGGTGAAATCCACCTCAATCGCCGAGGGGGCAATAATATCCCTAACGTTAAGCATTCCTTCGGCCAGAACCTGCGCTGGAGTCTTTTCTCCGGAATTACCCTGCTGTTGTTTCTTGGGTCTTGCTTTATTTGCGCCTATTGTGAAAAGATTTAATCCCATATTATTCCTCAATGATGGCGGGGTTTACGATCGCCGTTGTGTAATCATCTATTCCCGTTCGTATTCTCTGTCCATGTATTGTTGTAGGGTTATAGATATCAAAATACAGTTCTACAAGATCCTGGGTCATAAGTTGTTTTGTTTTTATTCCGAGCCTGTTGAACTCTTTTATGACATGATCGATTTTCGGTGCGAGTTCTATCCTTCCGTCATTAAGTACCTTGTCCACGTTGAAAGATACTCTCTTGTTATGTTGGCCGGTTAGTTTCATCATCCAATCAAATGGTCCCGAACCCGGTTGTGTAAGTTCGGTAACAGCCGTCGGGATTACCACATAGAATCGTTTATCCAAAACATCATTTTTCTTGATAACATCCTGAACAAATTTCCTATAAGCCTGCGCCTGGTGTTTTAGCAACGGATCGTTAAGACGTGTCTCGACCCTGTAAACTTTTTCGATGTATTTTGTAATATCCAGCCTTCTCGATCTTATAACCACCTGAACCGGAAATGTTATCGAGTTTAATAACATTGAAAAAGCCGCGATTATGGCATCCTGCTCTATCTCGGAGAGCAGGTCAAAATTCACCGCGGTCGTTTGTAGAACAGCACAGACCGCCCCGTTTTTTAGAAGGACAAGATTGTCTTTAATATCAAAAATGTCCAGATGATCTTGAGTTGTAGGTGTTGTTTGAGCAGGCATATTATTTACCGGATATCACAAACGGAGGTACCACCTCACCTTTTAATTCTACAGAAATTTTCTCAAAGGACAATTTCATTTCGTCTGAAGGTTTTACTTCTATTGAGTACTTACCGTTGCCGAGTTTTGAAAGCAACTCAAACCTGCCGAGGCTATCGGTCTTTAACGCACGCACCGGTTCTTCTCTTTCGTTTTTCACTATCAACAAAACTTCAGTCAATACCTTTCCGTCGCTGCCTTTGACCACGCCGTGTAAAGTATTAGGTTCCATGTGGCTCATGGGGTAGCTGTCCAGGTTTAGGTTAGAGGTTTCCGATGTATCCCCGGACGGAGTAGATTTCAGGCTCTGAATGCCGCGGCTGAGCACACGGTAATTTTCCTCAACAGTCTGCTGTTTATTTTCCAGGTTTTTCAACAATCTTTCCTGCGTTTCGGAAGAGGCCCCCGGAGCAGAAGTGGTCTGAATATTCTTTTTAAGTCTTATAATCTCGTCCGTAAGCTCTTCACTTTGGGTTTTGAGCTTCCCCACAACATTTTTCGCTTCGTCATGAACTTCCTGGACTTCCTGCTCCTTCTTTTGTACCACCGGAATAGCTACGGCGGCGGACTTCGAAGATTTAATCCCTTCTTCGTCTTTTATTTTTTTCAACAACGACTGAAGTTTTAACGCCTTGTCATTCATGCTCTCCTCCACCGATATTTCCTCGGATGTACGCAAAACTCTTTCTCCTCTTATAGGCAAAATTAATTCGCCCTGGGAAGGAAGCAGGTTAATAAATCTTCTTCCTGAGTGCATGTCCGGGGTCATAGGACTCAGTGAGACCGTTCCTGACAACGCCCCCTGGAGTAAAGGAGCGGCCGTAACATCCTGTGTTCTCTTGGTTCTGGCCTCGTCCCGCGCTTTTTGAGCCTCTTTTGCCCTGAACAAGTGGAAAAGACCGGCGTCTTTGCGCTTTTGGAGAACTGATTGCTCTTTGGTCTCCTCTTTTCCAGGTGCAGTTGTTGCAGTATCCAGTGCCCCCACTAAAATACCTTCTTCCTGCCCCGGTTCTACGCCGACAACAGCAGGTGCAGGAGCTTCTGTAACCGCTACTGATGCGGGCTGAATCCCCACTGCCTGCGCCCCATACGAAGAACGTGAAAAGGCCGTTGCTCCCGCACCGCTTTTTTTCTTATAGGCCGGGTAAGCATCCCTGACTTTTTGGGCGTACTCTCTTAAAGGAATGTCCAGCGGATCTACCTCCTCTTCGGTAGTCTGATATCTCAAATACTCCTCAAGTTTTCTTCTGCTTGATGTCGGCGCAAGCGTAATAAGCTCCTGTTTCAGGGTAGCAAGGTCGTCATACATAAACGCCGACGGGATGGTAGGTTCTTTTTTCCAGATACGCTGGGTCGGCATATACATTGCCTTGAAAAAATTAACTATCCATTCGTCCATACCCCTTTCCTGGACCGGAATAAAAGCGAAACCTATTCCCATAAAAGCTATTAAAAATACCAGGGGCCAGCGGAAAATACCTATGAAAAAAACGTATGAAAGATAAGCCAGTATTCCGGCAATGAAAACATAAGCGAACTGCCTCATCGTAAGGTCGCCGATAAGTTTGAAGTCCACGCTCATAACATTCTGAGGAACAGCGTGCTGCTTATTTGACTGGGGCATGTCTGCTAGTGGCATTTGTTTTTATTATATCAGCGAAGTTCTATAAAGTAATTTATATCCCTACGCAGACCCGATGTTTTTGTGATCGCATTATCTAAGATATCCAGATCTTTACTTGCCTTTATGATCTCGGTGCCGAACGGTGCGTTAAAGGTAAAGCTGAACGGATCGGCGTCAGTTCCGGGTTGTTTCTGAACATACAGACTATACGTAGATTTGTCCTTAGTTACATTAAGACTTTCCGGCAAATCGTACTTAATAACTAAAGAAACAGTCTCCTTGGGATTAACAACCAGATCGTAGCTGAAAATATCGTATCCGTTCGGCTGACCTACCCCCACATCTTTGAACACATCAACGGTATTTCCCGCGGCGTCAACAAACTCTGCTCCCGTAAGTTTAGAACCTTTTTGAACCAGCACCCTTACGTGGTCTTTATATGGACCCCCCGGCCATGCCATCGATTCTCCTGTGTGGTCGTAGGTGAGCTTCAATGTTGCTCTCAACACCCCGTCACGTGTCATGGAATTTATCTCATAATCAATGTTGTTTTTAACAAAATAATTTGCCTTTGTCCCGCCCAAGTTAGAATTGACCACATAAAGATAATCGGTTTCGACGGGGACGACCTGTCCATTCCAATTCTTTTCCTTTAACACATCGTTCAAAGCTCCGTTAGAAATATTTATTAGGAGGTGTTTCTCATCAAGAGATTTTTGTGTTTCTGCCAACAAACTTGGTAACTTATCTTTAGGCAAGGAAAACATTTTTTCGAGGAGTTTACTTCCTAATATCGTTAGGAAAGATCTTTTTTGATCGGAGCCGTTAACATAATTGAAATCGCTGTGGTATTGTGTCCTCTCGTAAAGATTGGCGGCATTGATCTCCTCGTTGTAAGCGGCCAAAAATACGGGGCCCGTTGCCCTGAGTATTCCCTCAACAAATTTAAGGTCAACCGCAAGGTACCCGTCAACGCTTTGTCCGTCAATTTTGTAGAATAGCTCGTTAAATACACCGGCCGCCGTCGGAAAATCCGGATCCCAGTTTGAATTCCTCAGGTAAAGCCTATCCTCGGCCAGATACCTGGATATTACCTCGGGCGGAGTTGTCTTTATGTCCCGCAACAAAATCTGCCCGTCGGGATTATAGATATCATCGATCTTTAGATCTTTGAGTTTGCCTTTATCAAAAGTCAAAAGCCCGTACGATCCTATGAAACCTCCCGTAGGTCTGAGCTCGTTCGAATTCTGGAACCAGACGATATATGTGGTCTCCTTATCAACGCCCAGAACGGCGGCTGCCTCACCAATAAGTTTAGTTGTCAGATCAAGATTTTGTTGGAGAGTGCTTATATATTTTCCGTAGTCCGATATATAGCTTCTATACTTTTCGGGAATGTGTTCTTTATTCACTCCATTAAAATCGGCCTGAGCAATATAAAGAAGTTTCTGCGCCGAGTCTATTTCAAGTTTTGCGGTATTAACAGTTTCCCGCGTTAACACATTTTCGGTGTCGGGACGTAGAACTTCCCACATCCCCTCGAGAGGCTCAGCCGATTTCGAAAGGTGCTCTACCGAATCCGAAAAATTTTGCAGGGAAGAGAGCATGCGGAAATAACTTATGTATTCCGATGATTTTCCTGAGAACGAGAAAACCCACTTGAGATTCGAAAGGTTCTTTCTTGCAACTTCAAACTTATTAGAGGCAAGAACAGTATTCTTCGACAAACTACCTACATCAAGTGAGGAACCGGCTGCCGCAACATTTTGCAGTGCAGTTGCACCCGACCGAGCATTTGAGTAAAGACTGAGTACGGGGTTGACCAAAAACACTAACGCCGCCGAAACGAACAGTGCAACAGCTATGTAAAATTTTGAGCTTCCGAGAACACCCGGTAACCTTTTTGGAGCCGCTGCACTTTTTACCGCAGAAGTTTCCCTGTGAAAATTGAATAAGGACCTTAGGCTCAATCTTTTACGGGATTTCACTGTCTTTACCGGATACATTTTCGTATAAAGGTCCTCGCTGTTTGCCGGATATATCGAGCTTACCTTCGTGGATTCAAGAGGTCTTACCGTAGTCGTTTGCATACCCCTTGATATTGCTTTTTCTTCAACATATTTGGTCGGTTTAAAAGTATTCTGGTTTACCGAATACCCGAACCATTTCAAGGTGTCCACGACACCGGACTTTAGGCTTATACGCGGCCTCCACGACAAATCCTTCAGGTTAAACGTATCAGGTGCGGGACCGCGGAAAGGAAAGGAAAACCCCGATTGCTTGAAACTGATCTGAAGATTGCCGTCGGCCACACT
>MEWF01000011.1:22304-54001 GCA_001773255.1 candidate division WWE3 bacterium RIFOXYC2_FULL_42_13 | reverse complement strand
TGTGTGATGGCTGATTCCGGTACCAGAGAGTAAATGTTCCCTTTTGTTTCCTGGTTGAACATTGACCTTAAGATGCCGCTGACGGCGTCGGAGACGTAAAGATAGTATTCCTTTTCCACACCGTCGTTCTGAACTTCAATGTCCTTATTCTCGATTAAAGTTCTGATGTAAACTCCCATCACACCGCTGGAATCCAGGCTCATTCTCGGACCGTATACCTCGGGAAGCCTTACTATGCGAACGTCAAGATCATATTTTTTGTAATATTCCCAAACTACCGCCTCGGCAAATCTTTTGGCCTCTATCAAACTAAATTTATTTTCCTCAGGCTTGGAGAGGCCGAAATACTTGGCCAGCTCATCCTGAGACATTCTTCCCTGATACACATCAACCGTAGAAATAAGGACGAATTTCGCTTCCGAGCGCCGTACCAGGTCCAAAAGTGTTTTCGTCCCCAAAGAATTTGTAAGAAGAGAGTCGAGCGTGGGGTTGTCGTTACTGTACATGTAGTCTTCAAGACCCGCCATGTGAAAAACATAGTCTACACTTTCAATTTCAGGAGGAAGTCCTTCGTTTATGTCTACGTTGAAAAGAGCAAAATTAGGGTTTGAAAGGAGATGCTTTACGTGAATTTCTTTTCCGGTGTTAAAATTGTCTGCCACCAAAACCTTGGCTCCGTTGGCAAGCAATGCCTCAACAAGATGAGATCCTATAAATCCTGCGCCACCGCTAACTAAAATCGTCGGGGCGAGCGAATTTTTTTTAATGGACTGATTTTTGACCATTAGGGCAGTTTCTTAACAAATTCTGGTTATAAGTATAACCAAAAGCAGTCTACTGATACAATGATTTGTTAATCTAAATTAGGAATTTGTTGCTATAATTCAGAGGGAACCTATGGAACTGAAGGACATACTTAAAATGTTAAATAAAAGACGCACCGAAATCGGCTTATTTGTACTATGTGGGGGCTTTCTGGGCTTAGCCGTCTCATTTCTTCCCGGTAAGTTTAAAACCGAGCTTTCTTATTTCGTCGGAAGGATCGCGGACAAACCAAGTGCTGAGTTTTTTACCTACGAGGGGTATTACGCCCAACAGACAGCGCAATCCTATACAAATACTGCGGTCGCGCTGCTGGAAAGTCAGGATTTAAAAAGGGCTGTACTAAACGAACTGCAACTTCCCGTAACGGACAACAACATCAGAAAGCTTTCCAAAAGTTATCGGGTTGCAAAAAACGGACCTCAGGTTATTACACTTACCGTGACGGATTACAATTACGACAAATCGATAAATACCTTTACGGTAATTTCTAAAAAATTTCTCATCGCCAGCGAGAAAGTAAGCACCGGATCAGATGAAAACATTTCAGTTTCTCCGTTAGCGGACAGTCCTGTTATCAGACAAGAACAAAGACCTTTCTTCTATTTTGTTGCAGGGGGACTGCTTTTCGGACTTGCATTTTCGCTGCTAAAAATTGCACTTAAGGAGTACCTAAAATGAGATACCAAATGAACACCGACGGCGGAGCGCGCGGTAATCCCGGGCCCTCAGGAATAGGCATTGTGATAAAAAACGAAAAGAAAGAAAAGATATTTGAGCTGGGTTCGTACATCGGTAAAGCCACCAACAATCAGGCAGAATACACAGCCCTGATAGAAGGTTTAAAGACAGCATTGGAAAAAAACATAACAAAGCTGGATTGCTTTTTGGACAGTGAGCTGATCGTTAAACAAATGAGGCGGGAATACAAAGTTAAAGACGCGGAACTTAAGATTCTGTGGCAAAAGGCTTCCGGTTTAGCGTCAAAATTCGAGGAAATCGAGTTCAAACACGTATTAAGGGAAAAAAACCACGACGCCGACCTTCTGGTTAACAAAGCCCTGGATGCTTACCAATACTCCCCCAGAGGCCACTAAAATGAGAAAACGCACCGGAAAGGAAACGGCAAAAGCAATAAAACGTACACTTGCCTACCGGTCAATATTCCAATACCCGATGAGCCTATACCAGATCTCGACTTTCCTGATCTCGTCCAAAGTTACGGACGGAAAAAAACTCAGAGAGTCTTTAAATAATTTAGTAAAAGAAAATTGGGCAAGAAAAAGGTACGGAAAATACGAGGTCTGCGGCGAAAAATATACAAACTGGCTTTGGAAATATAAACACGCTACGAGAATTTTCAGGGAAAACACCGGGCTGCTCAGATTTCTTGGGGGAATACCCTGGATAAAGATGATCGCGGTTACCGGATCTTTGGCAGCCTACAGCCCCGAAAAAGACGCGGACGTAGACATAATGATAATCACCGGCAAGAACAGGGTTTGGCTTACACGCGGATTTGTTGCAACAATCCTGAAAATTTTGAAAAAACATCCTGAGTATGACGGACAGCCCGGAAGTTTTTGCACAAACCTCTTTTTGGATGAAACAAAAATGGCCTGGGATAAGGACAAAAGAAATATTTTTGTAGCGTCAGACATAGTAATGATGCAGCCCATCGTAGACAAATCGGACACGTACTTCCAATTTATGAAGGAAAATAGTTGGGTTTCGGAATATTTTCCTAATTTCATAATTAACTATCCCGCTAAGGTACGGAGAAAAAGCAGCGGTATTCTTTTGAACGCCTTAGAAAAAATCGCAAAACGATCACAAATGATCTACATGAAAAAAAAGATCACTACAGAAGTATTGAAATCCCACATAATACACTTTAACAAGAACGATAATTCGCCCAGAATCCTGGAAGCCTACAAGTCCTCGCTAAAGAGATTAAAAGTGTCCGAATAAACAACGAAAGAGGGCGCCTACCGGCGCCCTCAGCTTATTGATTCTCTCTAAATTATGCGGTTTACATCATCCCGTCCATATCCATTCCCATGCCGGGGTTGCCGGGCTTCGGTTCATCTTTTTTCGGAGCTTCCGCAACAAGACATTCTGTGGTGAGTATCATCGTTGCCGCAGAGACCGCATTCTGTAAAGCACTTCGGGCAACCTTGGCCGGATCTATAATCCCGTCCAGAACCATATCGACAAAGGACATCTTTACCACGTTGTATCCGACATTGGTGTTCTTCTCTTCTAACATTCTTCTTTCTATTTCGGCTAATATCTTTCCGTCGTCAGCTCCGGTATTTCTGATTAATAATCGTGCCGGTTTCTCTAAACTCTCGTGAAGAATTCTGGCTCCGGTGTTTTCATCGCCCTGAAGTTCCAGGTTGTCGATAGCTTTTCTGACATTCAGGAAAGTGATTCCGCCGCCGGGTACTATTCCTTCTTCTACGGCTGCTTTTGTAGCATTAACAGCGTCTTCGACCCTTAATTTCAGCTCTTTCAACTCAGCTTCGGTGGCCGCTCCTACTTTTATTACAGCGACTCCTCCGCTTAACTTCGCAAGTCTTTCTTTCATCTTGTCTTTGTCATAATCGGATGTGCCTTGTTCTATCTGGGTCCTTATTTGTTTAATTCTTTCCTGAAGTTCTTTTGAATCACCTTTTCCCCCGACTATCGTGGTGTTGTCCTTATCGGCAATTATTCTATCTGCTCTTCCCAGGTCGTCTATCGTTACCGAATCAAGTTTTCTTCCTGTTTCCTGGCTTACAAAACTGGCACCGGTCAGTATTGCGATATCCTCCATCATAGCTTTTCTTCTATCACCGAAACCCGGAGCTTTTACAGCCAATACGTTTAAAACGCCTCTTAATTTGTTTACCACTAATGTTGCTAAGGCTTCACCTTCAACCTCTTCGGCGATTATTACCAGGTTTTTTGAGACTTTGACAAAGCTTTCAAGCATGGGAAGAAGGTCCTGCATTCCCGAAATCTTGGAATCTGTGACCAAAATATAGGGCTCCTCAACTATCGATTCCATCTTATCGGGATTGGTAACGAAGTATGGTGAGGAGTAACCTTTATCGAACTGCATTCCCTCTTTGTATTCGAGCTCGATATCGAAACCTTTGGATTCGTCCACGGTAATGACGCCCTGTTCTCCGACTTTTTCCATGGCGTCGGCTATTATTTTCCCGATTTCTTCACTTTGTGCGGAAATGGTAGCTACCTGGATTCTTTCTTCCTTGCTGGATATTTTTTTGGACATGTGCTTTATTTCTTCGACTACCGCATCAACAGCTTTTTCTAACCCGCGTTTTATCATCATGGCGTTTGCGCCGGCCGAGATGTTTTTAAGCCCGGCGTCCACTATGGCCTGGGCCAATACCGTAGCGGTTGTGGTTCCGTCCCCGGCTACATCATTAGTTTTGGAGGCAGCTTCTTTTACGATCTGGGCGCCCATGTTCTCGAATTTGTCTTCCAGTTCAATCTCTTTTGCTACAGTGACGCCATCATGCACAACGGCGGGTGTTCCCCAGCTTTTATCTAAGGCAACGTTGCCTCCTTTAGGCCCGAGCGTTGTTGCCACCGCCCTTGCGAGCTTATCAACGCCTGCCTTAAGTTTCATTCTCGCGGCATCTCCATAGATTATGTTTTTTACTGCCATATATTTTCTCCTTTAGCCTTCGACTATGGCCAAGATATCTTCTTCTTTGATGAGAAGCATATCTTTTCCGTCTAATTTAATATCCGTTCCGCCCCATTTTTTAAACATAACCACATCTCCGGCTTTAATTTCCATGGGAATTCTGTTACCGGAATCGTCTCTTTTACCCGAGCCTACGGATATAACTCTTCCTTCAAGGGGCTTCTCTTTCGCGGTGTCCGGAATAACAATACCTGATGGAAGTGTGGTGTCCTTTTGCATAGGCTCTACTAACAAGTAATCAAAAAGCGGTTTTATTTTAGATGCTGAAGCCATACAGTCCTCCGTTGCAATAAAAATTACTACTTTAATTTGTCCGAGGCATCCTGCAACGTATCAATTTATAGCACTCAAGGATAGAGAGTGTCAACAGGTCATTTCAATCGAGCATAGATACGAAGTTTGCCTTCTCCTATGCTTTCCTGTTTGAATATTTCAAATTCACCCAATTCTCCGGTATTGGCTACATGAGGGCCGCCGCAAAACTCTTTGCTAACGGCATTAGAAAAATCGTTTCCTATGTAGTAAACCTTAACTTCTTCGGGGTAGCTTTCATTTTTCATGAAAAGGGCGCCGGACTTTTGAGCTTCTTCTTTCGGCATAACGACAAAACCCACCGGAAGTGCCTCTTTTATCCTTGAGTTTACGATGGATTGAACCTCAGATATTTCCTGCTCGGACATCTTTTTCCCGTGATGAGAAAAATCGAACCTCAATCTCTCGGCCGTCAGATTACTCCCCAACTGCCCAACATGGTCTCCCAATACTTTCCTAAGAGCTGCCTGTAATAAATGGGTAGTCGTGTGATATTTAATAACCGCATCACTGTGATCCGCCAAACCGCCTTTAAATTTTTGTTCTGCTCCGACACGGGATTTCTGTTGGTGGAGATCAAACACGGCCAAAAACTCCCTATGAAAATCTTTATGATCCAGAAGTATTCCTTTATCTTCAAGATCGTCAATAAAAATTTCTTCGGGGTAGCCCACGGACTGAAATAAATCAAAAGACATCTGCGCCCATTCCCTTAATGTTTTTTCCCTGGTACCTTCCTGCCCAATCTTGAACAATGCTTTTTCTAAAATGACGGAACCCTTCGTTAAAGTTTTTCTGAATTTCTCTTCCTCGTCCGTAAATATTTTTTTAAGTTGTTCCTTTTTCTCCGAAAGCTGGGGATAAAGCCAACCCAAAGCGGTTATTACCGGCTCCACCAACGCCGAAGTCAGATCTTTTTCAATACCCAAAACTTTTCCCGAACGCACCATCCTGCGTAGTAATCTTCTCAGAACATATCCCTGGTCTTTATTTTCAGGCTGTACGCCGTCCATTCCCAGCAGGCACGCGGCCCTCATATGATCAGCGACTATTCTCATCGCTCTTCTGGTTCTATCGTCGGAAGAATAAGACTTTCCCGATAGCTCCTCTATTTTTGCCACAATAGGCCAAAAATTGTCAGTTTCGAAAATGTCATGTTTATTTTGAGAAACTACAGCCAGTCTTTCCAAACCTCCTCCGAAATCAACATTTTTTTGCGAAAGGGGTTCCCAGCCTTTTTCAGTTTTTCTGTACTGCATAAAAACAGAGTTTCCGATTTCTAAAAATTCGTCGGGATTTTCGGCCGGGGATTTTCCAACGCCGGTTCCTGACCCGAGGTAATAAAAAACCTCGCTGTCGGGTCCCCCAAGTTCTCCAACGGCGTCGCCACGCTGCCACCAATTGTCCTTTTTCCCACATAAAAAGATCCTTTCACCTTCCTTTGCCTCAACGCCGTATTTTTTGAAAACTTCTTTTAGAATGGCAATAGATTCGTCGTCACGCGGAGCGTTGGCGTCCCCTTCAAAAACCGTTGCGAAAAGTTTTTCCGAAGACAGTCCCAAAATTTTAATAAAAAATTCATACGCCCACGGTAATTGCTCTTTTTTAAAATAGTCGCCGAGCGACCAATTCCCTATCATGTGAAAAGCTATTGTGTGTCTGATTGTTGTTCCGACCTCTTCGATGTCTTCAAAACGCAGAGACCTTTGAACATTTACTAATCTTTTACCTAAAGGGTGCTGTTCTCCCGAAAGATAGGGTACTAAAGGAAACATGCCTGAATTCACAAAAAGTAATGTCGAGTCTCCTTCGGGGATAAGTGAAACGTTGGGAATTTGCTTATGCCCACGTTCGGTATAAAAGTTTATGTATTTTTGTAGTATTTCCTGTGACGTCATATAAGTGGAGTCGCCAAAACTTCGTTAGGCAAAATGCCTGCCGAAATTCTTGGAGGCCTGGGCGGGAATCGAACCCGCGCATAAGGGTTTTGCAGACCCTTGCCTTTCCGCTTGGCTACCAGGCCATGTTGCCATTTTACCATTGCCGTGATAATTTATGTATTGTTCCATGTCAATATCTACTATTGCCAGCAAGGAAAAATCACTGCCCAACGCCGCCCTCTACATCATCGGTATCATAGGTGTGGGACTTATAGTATATTTTGGAGGGTATATCATAACCAACGCCGATAAACTTAAGTCCAAATCCGGTATAAACGTCGAGGTTTCAGGGGAATCGGCTGAAATATACATTAACGATAAATTCACCAGTAAAACGCCTTACACCTCGGACGACATTGCCTCCGGAAGCAACAAAGTCACATTAAAAAGAGGGGACAGACAGTATCAAACCTCGATAAATTTCCTACCCCGAGAGGGAGATAATATTCACTATGTGGGCATTGTAAGAGACCTCGGAACTTCGGATACTTTCAGCTCCGGCAGGGAATTTTGGTTTGAAAAAGACACCTCAGGTAATATTCTCAGGGTAATAAGCGAGCCGTCGGGGGCAAAAGTCTACATAGACAATTCTGAAGTTGGAGTTACGCCTTTCCTATCAAATAACATAAGCAACGGTGATTATGAGCTAAAAGTGGCTATCGCCGGATTTGAACCCCAGTCTTCAAGAATAACTATAAATAAGGGGTACACACTGAACACCACGTTCAAACTCTTTCCCCTGCCCGTTCCTCAGAAAATCTCTGCCTTTGAGGGGTCGAAAAATATCTACGACCTGTCTTCGGATAATAACGTCGTTACCACAAGTCCTCAGGAATGGGCCAAAGCTGTGGTTTATTGGAATAAATCCAGAGGCCTGAATATCGAGGGAACCGGTGAAAACAAGGAGTCTTTCTTTGAGCTATTTCTTTCGTACAAAGGAGATCTTTTTAATGCGGAAGGAACACCCATCACCACAAAAGAAGAGCTATCGTCAATCAAGTCAGAGAGTAAGATCGCTTACCTCGGAGGAACAGTTGATGGACTGGGACTTTCCAAAGAAGCCAAACAAACTATTGAAACTTTGCTCGGTACAATAGCCACCGGGAAACAGGCAAAGATAAAAGCCACTCCCACAGGATGGCTCAGAGTGAGGAGCGAACCAAGTTTGAACGGAACTGAAATAACCCGGGTTGATACCGGCGGAATGTATCAGGTGCTCGAGGAACAAACAGGATGGGTAAAGATAAAGGTTTCCGGTACTTCGGAAGGCTGGGTATCCGCTGATTACGTAGAGCTAGTTGAATGAACTGTACCACTCCAACAGGTCAGGTCTGAGTATCCTTACCATTTCCTTACTTTTTTCGTACTCCTCGGTTAAACCGAGCTTTCTCTCATATTCCGCGACTAACGAAATAACTCCGGCGTCGCGGGAGTACTTCGCCTTAAGCATCTGAAAATAATTTTTTGCCTCACCGATAAACTCCGAATCGTGGTTGTTCCCCCCCGGCTTGGCGGCAGGATCTTCATTGGCCAAAAAATAGTAGACCGGAACGAGGTTTCTTTCCGTCACAAGATTATCCGGGTTTAAGACGAGCGCTCTTTGCAAATCGGCATAAGCACTTTTTTTATAGATATTTTTTTTAACCCCATCCTTTTCCAAAATACCCACCGTCAGATATACCAGGGCTCTTGTCCTATAATATGAAGGCTCTAAAGGATTCAGTTCCAAAGATCCGTTTGCCGTATTTAAAGCCTTTTCATACTCTTCCTTTCTTAAGAAATCAGCTGACCGCACGGATAACTTGTCCGCCGAGTAAATTCTATTTACAAAAGAAATTACATAACCGGCCGACGTCCACACTATTACGAGCAACATTAGTTTAAAAAATTTCATTTTTTTCTCCCGGCCGAGACCAGCATAAGCCAGAACAAGACGGACGAAGCAACGGTCGGCCAACCGAACATATTCGTAACAACAAACGCCAAAATGCCCCCTTTATATCTTTCGTCCGCCCGTTTGAATAAAAAGAAAAGTAAATATAAATATGAAAGGACACCGATCAACCCCTGTTCCGCCCAAGTCTCTAAATAATAATTATGCGGTTTATTAAAAACGTAGTTCCACTCGGAGGAATAATTCAAGCTCGCGGGTCTGAATTTTTGGAAATAGTAAGGAAATGTTTCCGGACCGGTACCCAACAAAAATACTTTCGGTTCCGAAACAATCATATCTAACGTTCCTTTCCACAGACCCGACCTTATATATCCAGGATCCGAAACAAGATTGGTCTGTTCTCCGGTATGCGCCATTACTACTGTATACCTGCTCACTACTTTTCCCGCGTCAATAAGAACATCGTTAAGTCTTTCTTTGAACATCCCCGGAAATAGAACAGGAATAATTATTGCCACAGACACAACAGCTACAAAACGTGACATAATACCTGACCTTTCCTTAATGAAGAAGAGCCGCAGAAAGCAAAAAAGAAACAGTACCAAAAGTCCGGCCAGACCCGACATGGAGAAAGTTAGCCAAAGGGAGAAAAACTGGACAACGTAGAACGCAAAATAAATCTTCCCGTTACGGAAAAGAAATTCGTACAAACTAATTCCTAACAATATTAGAACGTACTGAGCATACCAGTTTGGTTGCCCTAAGGTCGAGAACACCCTATCCTGCAACTGCCCTCCCCACAATAAATTGAACAGCTCAAAATATTGGCCAAGGGCGAACATAAAGAGAAACACAGATCCAACCTGCGCGACCTTAAAAAGTGTCTTTATATCTTTCGCAGAAAACACATTCACCGCAATGTAGTAAAAAACACCAAGCGCCATATAAAAAATGAAAGAATCGGCAAATCTTGAAAAATAACCAAACACCGAAGTATATATGTGGGAAGAAAGTAAGGTGGAGATAAACGCAGTAACAAGGAACAGAACGATAGCCGAAGGAACCGAACCTGTCTTTCTAGTCCTCAGGATCAAGTCGGACAAAAATAAGGCGGCAACGATGGTACAAACTATATAGAAGACCGTGATCTTGGGAAATTCATATAATTCGTTGGTCGTGCGGGAAAAAACAAAAGGCAGAACAAAAATTAGAAAAGAGTACATGAGTAGGTAGGGTTTCGAAAACATCTCTTTCATTGACGGAACAAAATGCATAGTAGTAATATCATATCAAGCCTGCCCAAATCTTTCTCCGGCCGGCACAAATATTATGTTCTCTAAACTGCTTATTAAACTTATCGACCAAGCTATAATTCCCGCGGTTGTGCTTGTTTCAACGAGAATAGTCTCGATGGCTCTTTTAGCCATGTATTTTGAAGTACCGTTCGAGCTGACGAACAAGGGATTTATCTTCGAAGGCAAAGAACAGTATATCCAGATAAACTCGTATTCGATGTTAATAATGACCGCCGTACTTGCCGTGAGCCTCGCATTTTTCCTTCTGAAAGCGCACGTATTTCATGACACCCACATTACGCCAAAATTGACCGCGACGCTCTTTTCCTTAAGAATGCAGGGACTGGTCCAAAGTTCTCTGGATCTTTACACCAAGGGGGCAATTTGGATCTCGTATGCCTATTTAATGACGATACTTACCGGTGCTTTGGCACTGTATTCCTACATATATTCATTTGTTTTTTACACAACACTTGCTGTAGCCGCAGTCTCTTCTATTTTATTCGTCTCCGATATTGAAAATGAGGTCAAAACATCTAAAGACGATGGGCTGGATCACAATGTCACATTTTTGGAGGTAGGCACGGACCAACTATGAAATTCATTAATAAATTTTTTATTAACGCCGGGCTTTTCTCAGTTCTCTCTCTTCTTCTGCTTATACCCGTATTAGCGGTCACAATGGCGAGCTTCAATACAAGAATGGTCGAGAACGCGGAAGTATTATCGGCTCAGGATGAAAGTATTAGTACTGAACAAGAATTGTACAACGACGTTCCTGTTGAGCTAGAAGAGATAATCAGAAAGGTTGAGACCGAGATGGCAAAGCAGGCCACGGAAAACCAGGTCGCAGAACCTCAGGAAACAACCGGATATTCCGGAACCGCAGAATCCCCGGCAACAGACGCACTAGAGATCGGGAATTAAAAATATAATTAACATCGTTAAAATCCCCCAAATAGTTACCGTGAAAAGAAGAGGTTTATCTGAAAGTAGAACTCTTTCCGGAGACTCCGCCTCACCTTTCTCATAAATTACATAAAGGTACCTAGCTATGCCGTAGATAACGAGCGGTATAGTGAGCATCATCCATTTAGGAGATTTCAGTATCGAAGGCAAAATCTTTAACAGGGCGTCATTGGTTCCGCTGGGAGATATCTGAAAAACAAACAGGGAGTACGTTATTATGGTGTAGGTAGCTGCCATGGATATCATGCTATCCAGAAGGTTGTCAGGATAATGCCTGAGGGTTTTTCTTGTTTCCATCTCACCGTGCGACGGAGAATATTTTGAAAGGATCGTTTTCTCCGATCTTCTCTTTCCGAATGCCAAAAGAAGCGAGATCCCGATGGTAGTTAGGGCTAACCAGCTTGAAATAGATGTGTATGACGCCAAACCGCCCGCAAAAACCCTAAGAACAAATCCCGTTGCTACAACCAAAGAGTCCATAATTATTACATTTCTGAAATACAACGAATATGACGCCTGAAGTATTATGTATGCTATCAACGATAACCCGAAGTAAGTGCCCACAGCATTGAAGCCTGCAATAAGAGAGGACGCTATAAGGATTCCGGCAACGATAGAGGCAAGGGTGGGAGAAAGACGGCCGGAGGCTATGGGGCGATTTTTCTTTATCGGGTGAAGCCTATCCTTTTGGGCGTCGATAATATCATTTATGAAGTAACTGCCTGACGATAAAAGACAAAAAGCAATAAATGCCTTTGAAGTTAAAGCTAAAGTGTCGGGGTAAAACAACCTACCGGCAAAAATAGGGGCCGCGAACAAGCTTAAATTCTTCAGCCATTGCCTGGGGCGTGCCGTTCTTATCAATTGGTAGAATGTATAGACCATTAGTGGAATAATATGGCTTTTTTCACTTTTTCTCAAGCAAGCAAAATATATCCGCGCCCCCGTTTGGTTTCGATAACTTGCTCTGAAGTATATTCTCTAAATCTCATTCTCAAATTTCTTATGTGAACCACGAGCGTGTTTGAAGAGGTTTCCAACCCCAGTTCCCAAACATGCTCTAAAAGTACTTCTCTGGTAATTACCCTGCCTTTGTTGAATGCAAAGTATTCCATTAGTTCGTACTCCTTTTTTCTCAAGTGAACCCCCTGCTCACCGAAAAATAATAGTCGACTGCGTAAGTTCAAGTTGAACCCTTTAAACTTTACAATGTCATAAGTTTTAGTGTCCAGGTCACGCCTCAAAAGGACTCTAAACTCAGCATGGAACTCGTTTATTACGGCATTCGAAGACAAATATATATCCGCACCGGAGTTCAGAAATAAAACTTTCTCCTCGGAGTTGGGGCGGGGTGTGATATAGGCTATTGGAATTTTTATGTCATTGGCACGAAGTTCTTTGCATAGTTCCAGTGCCGTTTTTCCTTTTATATCGTGGGTCAGCACCAGGCCATCATATTCGGTACAATCCGCCATATAAAGACATTCCCCTGAATCGGCAGCTACATCGCACACACCGTGCTTACGTATTTCGTTTAGAACAGTTTGTTCCCGAAAGCTTCCCGAATTAACTAAGAGAAACCTCATTTGAAATATTATTTAACCCAATTTAATGAACACCCACATGTATCAGAGTATTCTTCTTTTGTTTTCCATGTAAGTGTGGGACTTATCCTCCTACTCCGGCTTGAGCAAAAAGTTAATAAACAATCAATAACTAGACTTTGTACATGAAAATAAAATGAAATAGTTAGTCGGGGTTGAATTTTATGTATAGTTAAATTAGAATTCTATCTTGTTATGCTTCTTACACCCCACACACTCGTAGGACTAGCCGTAGCATCGGTAATAAAAGACCCTCTAATAGCATTTCCGGTTTCCGTGGGTATGCATTATCTGGGTGATATGGTCCCGCATTGGGATTTTTTTTCTAATACAAACGAGGAACAAAGAGTTTCCGGGTGGCGTCCGTTGGCCGTAGCAGGAGAATTATCTTTAGCGGTGGCAACCGGAACAGCCGCGGTTCTGTATGCCCTGTGGCTCGTCAACGACCCCGCACTCGCGTTCCGAATGTTAATTTGCGGAATAGGAGGTGTCATCCCGGATCTTCTCAGCGGCTTAAAAATGTACCTCAAAGATCTAAACGGATTATTAAAAATAAACAACCATATTCAGGAAAAACTCCAATTCCAAGCTCCCTTACCGTGGGGAATTCTTACTCAGCTTCTCGTTTCCGGTTTCTCTGCCCTAGTGATCTTAGGTTCAATAGCGCTATAAAAAATCCCACCGCGCCTATTATTGTAAGGGACAGTTTAACCATATATCTCTCGGGCGACAGTAATCCTATTAGCCCAAAGGCGAGAGCGGTGAACCAATAAAAACGGGCTATTTTTTGAACGCTCCATCCCCTATCCAGTAGCAAATGGTGCAGGTGACCCCTGTCTCCCGACAACGGATTTTTCTTCTGGATAATTCTCCTAAAGAAAGTCACCAAAGCATCGAGAAAAGGAATGAGAATGAAAAGCACCGAAACCAAAACCTTGGTCTGAACTGCAATGGAGAGCGCGGCTATCACAAGACCTGCCGCCATCGCACCAAAACCCCACATGATCTTTGATGGGTACCAGGTATATTTCGTAAATCCGAAAGCCGCTCCGGCACTGATTGCGGCCATTACCGCTACACTCCTATGTATAGGCTCAAGATCTTCAAACCTCAGTGCCAGTATTGCAACGAATATTGAAGAAATGCCGATCACACCGGCGAACTGTCCGTCAATCCCGTTAGACCACGAGAGAGCGTTCATCAACCAAACAACCCAGACCATTGTTAGAATTGCGGAAACAACCGGTATAGAAACAGAACCAACCGAAATACTAATCTTTCCCAGCTCCACAAAACCGTCAAAAGGTACGCTTACCGTACTTACAACCAACCCCGACAGAATTATGGGAAGCACACAGAGAAACAACAGTAACAAACGTAAGAACGGGTTTTCCAACACTCTAAATTCAGACGTGGGATGAGTGTTCTGAAAATCATCTATTATCCCCAGAATGGCGAGCATAAAAACGGAAAGATAAATACCCTGAAATTGTTTTCCGATCCCTAAAAAGAGAATGCTTAAAAGCAAAAATATTATCGCGTAAACAAAACCCCCTCCACGGGCTGAAGGTTCCCGCAAAAGCATCGCCGGGTGAGTGTGAATTCCCGGATCCGTAACAAGACGCTTCCAGTGAGCAAGATCGATAAAATATGGGAGTATTACATAAATTGCGAAAAAAGCTGCGGTAAACGGAGGCACCAATGTTAAAAATTTTGCCGATATAAAGGGCGGGAAAGGTAAGGAAGCCGACTGAATAATGTAATAGATGGAATAGAAAAAGAATACATTAACTATCGATACGAAATAGGAAACGATTTCATCAAAATATCTCAGGTACAAACGGTTGACGTATCTTATTGATCCCGCTACCACAATTAAAAAGAACGCTGTCGCCGGCAGATAGTAGAGATGGCCTTTAGGAGATAACTGGAAGTCACCCCAGCTTTTTGCGAACCAGAACGGTATTTCTGAATTGATATATTTATACCTGGAAAATATATACAAAACCTCGACCAGGATTAAGAAAATATTTAGCAGAACAAAAGGCGCGACACTTCTTCTTCTGCCCGCGAAAAAAGTATCCAGCAATTTTTTAATCCTTGCGGTTATGTTCATTACCTAATTTCTACCTCACCTTTGGAGTGTGGTAAAGATCCTTCATTTTGTGACCGAGTAGCATTTTGGTCTGAGCTTGTACCCACGGGAAAAAAGAGAAGGTTAAAAGATTCAACATGATAAGCGGTCCCTCTAAGAGAACGAAAAACTTCCTCCAAATCGGCCAATTCCTGGGCATCGGCGTGACAAGTCCCATTCTCAATATCGTTGCGGGAACCAAGAAAATTAAGGTTATAGTCAGTATCAAGCTCATAATATCGGGCAAGCTGTAAGCAAAATTAGATTGTTTGACGTATGGATTAACCAACGTAACGAGTCCAAAACCGAACGTAATTAAAAAAACTATATTTATTAAAATGACTCTTCGTTCTATGTGCTTCGCCAACCAACCGATTTTTTTAGATCCGGGGATCTTCTTATTTTTCATAAATTCCTTCATAGATAACGGAAAATCTATTGCTCCCCAGCCCCATCTTAGTAACTGTCTGTAAAGCCTGACGTGTGAATCTATATAACTGCTTCCTTCCACCGCATCTGCTGAATACGGAATGTAATGAGGGATCCCGTCAAAATCCCCGTCACGCACGAAAAATGCTCTCCAGTAGAAGATAGTATCATCAACGCCCAAAGCAACGTCCCAGTAATTCGCGTCTATCAGGGTTTGAAGGGAGGCAGAGTAGGAAGAAAAACTGTCCTTTAGGGCGCCTTTGGAAGCACTCCAGTCGGACAAACTCCCCATGGTAACAGCGTTAGCCTCGATGCGCATCATGACGGGCACGCGCCAGAGATTGTTGTTGAAAAGGTGTACGGCAGTGGAGTAATAGTGATTGTCTCTTCTATCCGTCGACAGATACAGGTGGGACAACCTGGATAAATATTGAGGATGGAGAACGTGATCGGCATCAATAGTACTGAAAATATAATTTCTGATGTTAGCGCCTTCATTTTTTAAAACCCCAACGGCATGTCCGGCTCCCCACGTTCTGTTTGCCGCCGCCGCTCCTATTGCCTCTCCGGCAATACCCCTGGGATGTACAAAGATCAAAAGTCTTTCAAGTTTATCAACGCGGCCGCCGACAATTTCCCTTATGTTTTTTGCGGTTTCTTCCGAGTACTTTTCTTCGATAGTATAAACAAGAGTGATTTTTTTAGTGTCGAATGTCTGACTAAAAATACTTTCTATACTTTCCTTTAAAACGACGGCCGGTTCGTTCACGGCAGGTATCAAAATGAGATGTTTTAACTCGTCCTTGCTTTCGGGCAAAGTCGCAGAATCGGGCAACTCGGAAAACACGAGTTTATCGAATTCTTCGGCCCAGTCTATTTTCAATTCTTCCTTATATTTTCTGTAGCCCAAAAAAAGACCGAACGAATGTTTGGCTGCAAGATAGCTCCAATAAACCGTAAAAAGGGTGAGCATATAAACAATAGCCGGGGGGTATATAATTCCCAGCCATATCGGGGATGTAAGAAGTGTCCACGTCATTATGCCTAAAGACATTTCTAACACCCTATGTACAAGCTTATCGTGTTTCTCAACAAAAGAGGCCATCATAGATTAATGTTAAAGAGTCTGCAGGCATTAGTTGTTGAAAGGGAGGCTACGGTCAAGTAGGGTTTTTCCTTTACCTGTGAGACTTTTTCAGCAACAATTCTAACATATTTAGGGTAATTTAACTCTCCCCGGTGTCCCTGGGGCGGAAGCCACGGCGAATCGGTCTCAAGTAAAAACATATCATCAGGAACCTTAGCAACAACTTCCCTAAGATCGGCGCGTGAAGGATACGTGATCATTCCTGAAAAAGATAGGTATATTCCCAAGTTTAAAAATTTTTGGGCTGTTAACCAGTCCGAAGAAAAACAGTGGGCAACAGCTTTTAAACCCGAGCTTTTGTAGTGGGAAAGCACCTCTAAAACAAGGGCATCGGCGTTTCTATTATGAATAATCAGAGGAAGTTTCTTTTTAATGCTGAGTTCTATTTGCTCCTCAAAAAGTTTTTTCTGGTCCTCCACACTTCTTTGAAGCTGACCTTCCGGTATATCTATTCCGCACTCACCGACGCCTACGATCTTTGGGTTAGCATCAATTATTTTTTCAAGACCGGAAATCAGCACACTATTCTCCCCACCGACGTCGCTGTGAGGGTATATTCCAACCGTGCCGTATACGTAAGGAATTTCGCTGCAAATTTTTGATGAATCGTGACTGTCCTCAAGGGACGTTGCGATATTTATAAAGAGCGCGACGCCTTCCCTTTTGCTATCCTCGGCAACTTCAAGAGGGGATTTGCCGTAACGGGAATCCTTTAAGTGGCAATGGGAATCCACGAGCATATTTAAGCCACCAATGCTCTGAATTCTTCTCCGTCTATCGTTTCTTTTTCGAGGAGTTTCGCGGCAACTTTATCCAGTTTCTCTTTATTGGCTTCTATTATTTCCTTAGCGTGAGTGTAGGCACTGTGGATAAGTTTCTCCACCTCAGCATCAATCTTCGCCGCCATCTCTTCGCTGACTTTATTTCCTTCCTCAATTCCACGGGCAAGCCAGAACTGACCGCCGCCTATATCATATGAAACAGGCCCCAGGGAACTCATCCCCCACTCGGCCACCATCTTTCTTGCAATACCGGTGGCTTTACCTATATCGTCGGATGCTCCTACTGTAAGCTCGCCGAAAACTATTTCTTCGGCGGCACGTCCTCCGAGCATGGTTGAAATTATTGAGGACAGTCGGGTCTTGGTTTCATTGTAGCGGTCTCTTTCGGGTGGAAAGCTTGTATGACCCAGTGAAGCCCCACGTGCTATTATGGAAACTCTGTAAACAGGATCCATATCTTTTACAAAAGCAGAAACCAGGGCGTGGCCGGCCTCGTGATAAGCCGTCATTTTTCTTTCTTCCTCAGTCTGCAAAGTTTTTCTTTCGGAACCCAAAGTTACCTTCAAAGCGGCTTCTTCAATATCCACCTGTTCTATTTTCGTTTTTCCCGCGCGGGCGGCTAGAATCGCCGCTTCATTCATCATGTTCTCGATATCGGCTCCGCTGAAACCTACGGTCTTTCTCGCCATCTGCTCTATCTTCACATCCTCGGCAATAGGTTTTTCACGCATATGAATTTTTATTATAGCTTCGCGGTCTTTTAGATCCGGCAGCATGACGGTAATCGTTCTATCAAATCTTCCGGGTCTTATCAACGCAGGATCAAGCATGTCGGGTCTGTTGGTCGCCGCCAGAACAATAACGTCAGTGCGGGTATCAAATCCGTCCATCTCAATTAGTATTTGATTCAGGGTTTGTTCTCTCTCGTCATGCCCACCGCCGATACCCATCCCTCTTTGTCTTCCGATAGCGTCTATCTCGTCAACAAAAATTAGACTGGGTTGGTTGTTCCTGGCTACATCGAAAAGATCTCTTACTCTCGAAGATCCCACTCCCACCAGCATTTCCATGAATTCACTTCCTGCCACAGAGTAAAAAGGAACATTAGCCTCACCCGCGATTGCTTTAGCCAATAATGTTTTACCGACGCCCGACGGCCCTACCAATAAAATTCCTTTTGGTATTCTTGCCCCAAGTTTCCTATATTTTTCTGGGTTTTTCAGGAAGTCGACTATTTCCATCATCTCGGTTTTTGCCTCTTCATTACCGGCAACATCGTTAAAAGTGATCTGGGTCTGCCCTTTTTTGAACAAACGGGCTCTGCTCTTCCCGAAAGATGCTATGTCGCTGTTCGCGTTTCTCATCTGTCTGAAAATGAAAAAAAGGATTATCAACGGAAATCCGAACATTAATACGGGTGTGAGTATCTGTTCAAAAGTAACGCGTCGTTCTACCTTTACATCGCCGGCTATCTTAGATCTATCAACCTCGTTGTTTGTTAAAATCTGATCAAAACTAATGGAGCCTTCTTTTTCAACCAAAAGTTTCGTGCCGTCTTTGAGCTGAACCTCAAGTTTATCTCCGGCCACGACCACATCCTGTACTTTTTCGGATTTGATAAGTTTTACCAGTTCGTTAACCCCCACCTGTTCAGGTTTTGGAGATAAACCTCCTGATCCGCCGAATATCATAAAAAAAAGAAAAATTAGAAACAGATAGAAAAAAACATTCCCCCACGGACTCCTGGGGCTTATATTGCCCACAAAGGGAATGGAAACTTGTTTATTTTTGGCCTTTTTGCCGTTTTTGTTATTACCGTTCTTATTCGCCATAAGCGTGTGAATTATACATTAAAACCGGGGTAGCTTCATCTTTTCTCTGACGAGGTCCAGTGTCACCGAAGCTTCTGTTCTGGTCCTTTTCGCACCTTCGATAAGAATGCCGCGGACGGCGTCCGTATCGCTTTCGTATTTAGATCTTCGTTGTCTGATCGGCTCCAGCAGCTTTTCCAGCACCACAACCAGTTTTTCCTTCACTTCCACGTCACCCACCCTACCGGCGATGTATCTTTTTTTCAGGTCGGCTACCTCTTCTTTATCGGTGTTAAAAGCGTCGTGATAAATAAAAACGGGGTTTCCATCCACTTTTCCTGGGTCGGACGGGTGAAGACGGTTCGGATCGGTATACATTTTCATCACTTTTTTTCGGACGGTTTCGGCATCGTCACTTAAAAATATTGCGTTGCCCAAACTTTTCGTCATCTTTACCCCGCCGTCGAGCCCCACAAGACGGGCGACCCTCCCTATCATACCTTCAGGTTCCTTAAATACGTCTCCATAAGTGGTGTTAAATTTATGTGCCATCTCACGGGTAAGCTCCAAATGCGGGCTCTGGTCTTCTCCGACCGGCACAAGATCGGCCCTTACCGACAAAATGTCAGCGGCCATCATTACCGGAAAGTTTAAAAAACCCAAAGAATAATTGTCCCCCAACTCTTTTTCCCTTATTTCATCTTTTATCGTAGGGTTTCTGAGAATTCTCGGATAGGGTACCAACATAGAAAGCAGTAAAGCCAGTTCATATATTTCAGGAACGGTTGATTCGGCAAATATAGTAACCTTTGCAGGATCGAGACCTACGGAAAGATTGTCTATAGCCACCTGAAGTATTGAATCGGCTATAAGATCGGGTTCTCCGATATATTTAGGATAAGCCAGGGCATGCGCGTCGGCTAGAATAATGAAGGTGTCGTAATCGTTTTGAAGTTTTACCCTATTCTCCAGAGAGCCGACATAGTGGCCCAAGTGAAGCCGTCCTGTTGTATTATCGCCTGTCAGTATCCTTTTTTTCATAATGGTTAGCGTAATAATTTCTAGGATAAATTTAACATAAAAAGGAGCCTTTTTCTTTAGGGAGAGGCGGTTTAAGTTATTGGTGCCAACACCAGGGATCGAACCTGGGACCTGTCGCTTATGAAACGACCGCTCTTACCGACTGAGCTATGTTGGCCTGTCTCAAATGAGATTATACAGATATCAATAGAGAGTGGGAATATTTGGTTGCGGGGCCTGGACTCGAACCAGGACCCCCGGATTATGAGCCCGGTGAGGTGCCATTCCTCCACCCCGCGTTAGTACGGTAAAAATCTAACAGATAAGCCTCTTATTGTCAAAAAAACAGCCTATACCAAAGATACCAATTCGGATCTTCCCTGTCACCATCCGGGGTCAATTCCCTCATTTCAGAGGCTCCCGCAACCCCTTCGGATGTCGGTACCTCTTCATCCATCACAAACACTTTTTCTCCCGGTTTTATCATGTTTAGTTCATTCCGGGCACTTTCCTCTATATACTCTCCGGTTTTCTTGTACTCAATACGCTTTTTAAGCATATCCCTCTCATAAGTGAGGCTTTTTTCCTTTTCCAGAGCGTCCTCAAGCCTTTTCCGGCTATTTAGCACATCCACCGTAGACTTTACAAAATTGGCTGACATGACAAGCAAAACCAGGGAAATTAGTACCCTTCCGCGGGTGCCCTTTTTAAACATTAATGCGATGATAGTTAATTAATTGACACTTGGCAAGGCAGGTGCTAATATAGCCCATAGGATTTCACCTATGACAGGATTTTATTTGGTTTCGGAATCCCTTTTTAAAACTGCTTAAATAACTAAAAACTATGCTGAATCTTGAAGCTGCGCATAAAAACTTTGTAGAGAAACTTAAAACCGAAGGCAAGTCCGGGGCTACTGTTGTGGCTTATAGCAAGGACGTCGAGCAACTATTGTCCCACCTATCCGGTATGGGTGTGAACCTGGTTAATGAGATAAAGCTCGGGCATTTAGAGGACTTTATGAAAAAGTTGGCTAATGCCGATTACACTTTAAAATCCGTGTCCAGAAAGACCAACGCCACCAGAACTTTCATCAAATACCTTCACGCAGAAGGCGAAATTGCGGAAAATGTATCACTTGGATTAAAACACCCTAAGCTCGAAACTAAAGCTCCCAGAATTCTAACCAAAATGGAATACAGAGCTTTGAGGGATGCAACAAGAAATGACCTCAGAACCTACGCAATGATTGAAATGCTTTTGCAAACGGGTGTGACCATTTCCGAACTCGCCGAGATTAAGACAGAAAATCTAACTATTTCCGGAACTGCCGGAACTCTTTTCGTTGCTAAGAAAAATAACAAAGAGGCAAGAACTATCCCGTTGAACAAGGCTGTTATTGACGCCGTTAACAAATATATGAGCGAAGAAAGATCGATCGTAAAAAGCTCGGGATATTTGTTCATTACAAAAACCGGCAATCCCTTGTTGATAAGAAACATCAGATCAACAATAGATAGATTCTTCAAAATCGCGGGTGTGGAAAAAGCAAAAGTTAATGACTTAAGACATACCTTTGTCGCCCACCATCTGGCGAGCGGGGTAAGCATAATCTATTTATCGAAAATAGCAGGACATAAAAGAATTTCTACCACCGAAAGATATCTTCAATACATAGATAGAACCGGTGAGCAGGAAAAGACCGAGTTGGATACTCTTTAAACCGAAACAACCACCCTTCCTAAATTGATATACTAGTTCAGTGAACAGTACTAAAAAAGACATATTCTACGCAAAAGTGAGGTTCTGGCTGGATAAGATTTCCTTCATTGATATTAAGAAGTTCGGTGTTCCTGCAGGCATAATAATATTTTCAACCGTTACATTTATCCATCTTACAGCTGCTGCTTTTCAAACAAATGCTGTGGACTTCTACGCTTTTTACACCGGAGCCACTTTGCTGATAACAGACAAGGATAACTTGTACAACCCCAGGGTACAGTACGAAACACAGGAGCGCTTGTTCCAAAAAGATTATAAGTATGAAACCGGGTTTATGGCCTTTATTAACTCGCCATTGAGCGCAGCTATATATGTACCCTTCTTACTCATTCCTCCCCGCATAGCCGAAAAAGCTGCGCAAGCACTAACATTAGCAGTTATTCTATGGACTGTTTTCAGATTATACAGATTTCACAAAATAAAATTCCTATCCTGGACAACCTTCTTCGTTGCATCCTTCTATCCCATTTACGGAAGTGTGCATCTGGGGCAAATCGGCACTCTTATTTTCTTGGTAGTGGCCGAAATGTACATGGCTTTCATGGAAAAAAAGACCGTAAAACTGGGCATATTATCGTCCCTCCTTTTTTTCAAATACCAATACCTGCCTTTGGCGTTTCTAATTTTCGCAATTTATGAAGACCGGAAAAAATTTATTAAGGTTGCCGGACCGTGTATCTTACTGCTCGCACTAATCAATTACTTGTTAATGGGCAACGGACTTTTGACTCAATACGTTTCTTTGATGCGGGAATACGTTTCTACTCCCGGAAATTTCGGAATGGAGTATAAATTCGGCATGGATATCTACTCCCTTCTGGCAGTAATAAATGAGGGGTTTAAGAATTCTCCGGAAAGTATTATGGGTGTAGGCATTTTAGCCTTATTCATCCAAACAGGATTTTTCATTTTCCTTCTAAAGAAGGAAAACTCTTATACGCATGGCTCTGACATTTTCTATTTCAGTCTTATACTTTCTTTGGTGATGACACCCCACTCCATGCCGGCAGATTTTATTTTTCTCTTAATACCTGTGATAGGTCTTTTACCCAGAATTAAAAAGGTGTGGTTTTACGCAGTAACTGCCATTACCTTAAGTTTCTTTTTCTACTTCTCGGCCTTCGGGTGGCAGTGGACTCACACCATTTTATTGTTGTTCTACCTCCCGTTGCTGGCTTTGACTGCCCAAAAAAATCCGGGATTTATTGGACAAAAAGTACACAAAGCAATCGCAAGGGAAAACCCAATAATATAAAAGGAAGGTATTGCTAATGGTGGGTGATCCTGGGATCGAACCAGGAACCGCTCGTGTATAAGACGAGAGCTCTGCCAATTGAGCTAATCACCCAAGTCTATATCCGACTTTTCAATATTACTAAAATTCCCGGTTGCTTTCCTTTGAGCTATAGCTCGCATTGCTCACTATAGCGTCAAACGTAAGACGAGAGCTCTGCCAATTGAGCTAATCACCCCTAAAACACCGTGGCAACAATAAGCTGAACTTACAACGTGTAGGTTATTCTATTTCTTCAATCAAGTCAATTTCCTCTTTCAACGCCGTTTTATCCTGAACATCCTTGTCTTTTTCTATCATCTGGAGGATCTCTTCTACCGTATTTATCATCGCGGTCTCCAGGTTATAGTCAGTGTCATCGGAAAAATATTCTTTTCCCGCGATAGTAATGTTGGCCTTGACGTGAAACATTTCGTTGGGGGCTGTATTCAAGACGATACGGGCAAATTTTGCGTCCTCCCCTACATCCTGAAATCTCTTCGATACCCTTTCAAATTTAGTCTTCGCTAACGAATCCATGCTGGGAGACACGGTCATATTATCGGAAGTAATTTGATAGTTCATACGGGTATTTTAACATCACTTAGAAACCGGAAAAATCCTGTTCCCGTCCTCGTCAAAAACACTTATGGCTTGGACCGGGCAGGATTTTGCTGCTCTAAGCAAAATCTCCTCGTCAACTTTTAACGCATCCGGCTTTACTACTGAAATTCCCTCGGAGTCCAGTTCAAAGGCGTCGGGGGAAATTACTACACAGTTCGCCGAGCCTATGCAGACATTCCGATCAACAGTTACTTTCGAAATCTTCATTTCAGATTTCCTCCATTATTCGTGGAAATTTAATACTTCGTTTACTCTGTCGAGCATCTCGTCTATTTCAGGGTCGGTCATGCCGTGGGCCTTCGCCCCGGCTTCTACCGAGTCAAACGAGTTAGCAAAACATCCCGCACAATGTAATCCGTAATCCAGTAAAACCTCTTCCGCGTCGGGATACTTATAAACCAACTCTCCCATGTTAAAGTCTTTCGATATTTTTATTTCTTTCTTTTCATCATTTTTCTTCATATTCGGTTACAGCTTTTTGCACTGCCCCCAAAGAAAGGGTCGCACACCCGATACGGCTTGTAGTGAGATTCAGATTTAACATTTCTAAAAGTTTTTCTTTTGAAATACTTTTAACTTCCTCCAGTTTTTTACCGACCAAATAATCCAATAAAATTTCACTGGAAACTATGCTTACCATGCACGCGCTTCCGTGGAACCTGGCATCTTTAACAACGCCATCCTCTATTTTTAACTGCACGCTAATGTCATCCCCGCACATCGGGTTTGACTGCGAAGTTGACGCGTTTGCATCATCAAGGGAACCCCGCCTTGCCGGATTTTTATAAATGTCCATTAATTCTTCCTTGTAAATGTCGTCCATATTTATGAAAGCATTGTCAGTGCTTTTTTGACCCCCTCAGCTAATTTATCAATATCCGAAAAGTCATTATAGATGTAATAGGACGCCCTCACCGTAGCCGGTAATCCTAATTCTTTGTGCAAAGGCATTGCGCAATGGTGGCCGGATCTTACGGCAACACCTGAACTGTTTAACACCGAAGCGATGTCGTGAGCGTGGACTTTTTCGGAATAGAATGAGACTAGTCCGGTTCTTTTTTCCGGATCAAGAGGACCGAGTATTTTTATACCTTCTATCGCAGTGAGTTTTTCGATAGCATACTTGCTCATCGCAATCTCGTGCTCTCTCACCTTATCCATCCCAAGTGCTGAAAGATAATCTATAGCAGCAGCCAGACCAATTGCACCCGCAGCGTCCGGCGTCCCTGCTTCAAATTTTTCAGGAGCCTCTGCCCAGCTTGCCTCAGTAAGTGAAACTTCCTTAATCATCCCGCCGCCAAATTGAGAAGGAACCATTTGTCCCATCACACTTTTCTTAACGTACAAAACTCCAATTCCCATAGGTCCCAACATTTTATGTCCAGAAAATGAGTAAAAATCGCACCCCAAACCTTGCACATTAACCGGCATATGAGGTACTGCCTGAGCTCCATCCACGCAAACCAAGGCGTCTACCGAATGAGCCATTTTTGATATTTCTTTTATATCCAGAACCGTCCCCAAAACATTTGAAGCATGCGCGACACAAACTAACCTCACATCGGGAGTTAGTGCTTTTTTAAATTCAGACATGTCGATGGTACCGTCCGGTTCAGTCTTAACAAATTTTAGCCCAGCACCCATGCTCTTAGCCACAATCTGCCAGGGAATTAAGTTGCTGTGGTGTTCAAATCCGGTGAGTAAAATTACGTCGCCTTTTTTCAAATTCGGAATGCCCCATGAAAAAGCCGCCATATTCAAAGATTCTGTGGTCCCGCGGGTAAAAATAATTTCTTCAGGATAGATTGCGTTTATAAATTTCGCGACGGTTTTACGGGCGTTATCATACATTTCCGAAGCTTCCTCACTTAAAGTGTGGATACCGCGGTGAATGTTCGCGTTGTGCTGAAAATAATAATCCTTGAGAGCATCTACTACCTGCACAGGTTTTTGAGTCGTGGCGGTATTGTCCAAATAGATAAGATTGTTTACTCCTATTTTTCTTTCAAGAATCGGAAAGTCCTTTTTTATCTTTTCTATGTTCATAGTATTAAGATTTTACCCCAGCCCGAACTTTTTCTCTAACGTCTTCGGCTTCAATTTTCGCCACCACACTCTCGAAAAATCCCTCCACTATAATCTCTTCCGCCTCTTTCACCGACAGCCCCCTGCTGGTCAAATAATAAACGTCGTCGTCCCGTACTCTTCCGGTAGTTGCTCCGTGGGAAGCTTTAACATCGTCGGCTTCAATTTCTAAAATGGGACGGGTTGTGTTTTTGGTGCCCTCCCCTATTACTAAAGTTCTGTTATTTAAATATGAATTCGTTTGAAAAGCTTTTTTCGCGATGATTATTTTTCCCACGTAATTGGACGAAGAAGAATCTTCGAGAGCAACATAATAATTAGTTACGCAGGAAGTATTGGGAACTAAATGGCGCGAAGTAGTTGTAAGATCTACCGAATGTCCTTCCTTCATTTTTCCCAAAACAATAATTTCGCAGGTAACACCTTCTTTTTCAAAATTGAGTTCGAGGTTTGTAACTTCAGCCGAATTGCCCCCCACCAAATAAATGTATTGTGTATCTTCAGCGGGAGACAACGAGATATTTTGTTCTCTTTTAAGCAATAAACTTTTCACTATCCGACACTCCCTTCCATTTCAAGTTCGATAAGTCTGTTCAACTCGACCGCGTATTCCATCGGAAGTTCTCTGACGATCGGCTCGATAAATCCTGAAACAATTAAACCCATCGCTTCATTTTCGGTTAAGCCTCTGCTCATTAAGTAAAAGAGTTTTTCTTCTCCGATTTTACTGACGGTAGCTTCGTGTTCCACGTTCGCGCTACTCTCGTTAATTCTCATTGTCGGAAAAGTATCCGTGGCCGAAATTGAGTCCAGTATTAAAGCGTCACACTCCACCCGCGACTTTGCATTCGGGGCTGACAACGCCACATCAACGAGACCCCGGTAGCTTGTCCTTCCTCCGCGCAAACTTACCGATTTTGAAACAATGCTGGAGGAAGTATTGGGCGCCGCGTGTATCATCTTGGCACCGGCGTCCTGGTGTTGACCCTTTGAAGCGTAGGCAATAGACAAAACTTCTCCTCTTGCCCCTTCGCCGATTAAATAGCATGAGGGATATTTCATAGTTACCCTCGACCCAAGATTTCCGTCGACCCATTCCATGACCGCATCTTTTTCAACGCGTGCTCTTTTTGTAACGAGATTGTAAACATTATCGGACCAGTTCTGAATGGTCGTGTATCTAAAACGGGCGCCGAGTTTTACTATAACTTCCACAACTGCGGCGTGGAGCGAATCAGACGAATAAACCGGAGCCGTGCAACCTTCAACATAGTTTGCAAAACTGCCTTCTTCGGCAATTATTAAAGTTCTCTCAAACTGTCCCATACTTTCAGCATTTATTCTGAAATACGCCTGAAGAGGACGTTTCACGGTTACACCTTTGGGAATATATACAAACGATCCGCCCGACCACACGGCGCTGTTCAAAGCGGCAAATTTATTATCCGCGGACGGAATTACTTTTCCGAAATATTCTTTGAAAATTTCGGGATATTTTTTTAGGGCTTCGTCGGTTGATAAGAAAATCACACCTTCTTCTTCAAGTTCTCCCATCAAAGAAGAATAAACAACTTCGGAGTCATACTGAGCTTTTACACCGGCAAGATATTCTCTTTCAGCCTGAGGAACTCCCAACCTGTCAAAAGTTTTTTTAACATCTTCCGGCACATCGTCCCAGGTTCTTTTTTCCACATCTCCGGGTTTAATATAATAGTAAATATTTTGAAAATCTATGTGTGAAAGATCCGCTCCCCACGAAGGCATGGGTTTTTTTAAAAATGCCTCATACGCCTTAAGTCTGAAATCCAACATCCATTCCGGCTCACCCTTACTTAGAGATATTTGCCTGATCACATCTTCAGACAAACCTTTCTGCACCTTCGAAAAGGGTTGTTCAGGCATATTGAAACCGAACTTATCGGCATAAGTTTCACGGATGTCTTTTAACTGATTATTCTTCATGCTTTACCGCAGGAACATTCAACTCGGAACTGCTGTAACCGTATTCCTCCAAGTGTGACGCCACCTCTTCCCCGCCGGTCTTAACAATCTTCCCATCAAGCATTACGTGAACAAAATCAGGCTTGATGTAATTTAAGATCCTCGAGTAGTGGGTTATGAGCAATACGGATGAGTTGTGTTCCTCAATTAAATAATTTACCGCGCGGGAAACAATTTTTATCGCGTCTATGTCTAAACCGCTGTCGACCTCATCAAGAATAATAACTTTCGGTTCAAGCATTAACATCTGCAGCATTTCCATTCTCTTTTTTTCGCCACCGGAAAAACCTTCGTTTAGAAAGCGATCTGAAAAAGACGGATCCATTTCGAGAAGCTCCATCTTTTTTGCTAAAAACTCCCTGAATACTCTGGGAGACAATTTATCCTCATGAGATTTGTTGTAGATCATCCTTAAATAGCTGTACACCTTCACTCCCGGTATTTCGCTCGGATACTGGAAGGATAAAAAGAGACCGTTTTTGGCACGTTCGGTAGTTTCAAGCCCCAAAATGTCTTTTCTAAAAATTCCGGCTGAACCTTCTAATACTTTATATGTGGGGCTTCCCATTAAAGTCTGGGCTAGCGTACTTTTACCCGAACCGTTCCTTCCCATTAAGGCATGAACTTCTTTGGGTTTTATCATAAGATCAACGCCCTTCAATATCTCTTTATGTTCGATGCCTGCTCTTAAGTTTTTTATTTTGAGGGAATATGTCATTACGAAAATCTCACCTTGCTGAGGATGCAATCACTGTTACGGGAAGGACATTTTCTTCTGATGGAATAGTAGACTTCCTTGCCTGATTTATCGCTTTCAAGCAGACCTGCCATTTTCATTTCCCTTAGGTGATAAGAGATTGTGGGCTGAGTTAAATTAACATAATCCACTATCCCACTAACCGTCGATTTACCGGTTTTCCTAAGATATTCAAATATTCTCATGCGCGATCCGACACCCAAGGTGCCGAAACACTTTATGCACGGGGTTTCTGACATAATGCATAGATATTAGTCTATATGATTTAGGAAGTCAACCGGGGGCATGAGAACGACCTGTCCTGTTCCCGCGTTGCGGCGTGTTAAAATACTTAGGTGAAAAAGATCAAAGCATTCTTTTATGTGGCCTATAAAAGCGTGGTGTCCCCCAAATATTATGGTGAGATCCTCAAAACACCCTTTGAGTTCTCATTAAAGTACTACGCGGTCCTTGTGTTAATCGCCGCGGTTATTACTTCCGTCGGGACTTACTTTATAGAAGCACCGAAGATCAAAGATACCTTCCAAAATGCCTTGACTGAAGCAGAGAAGGTGTATCCCGAAGACCTGATTTTCACGATAAAAGCCGGGGAGTGGGAGATAAATAAACCGGAACCGTTGGTAATACCCTTCCCGGGTACCTACGAGGCTAAAGACAAAGAAAAACTTCCTGAAAACCTTGTTGTTTTTGATAAAGCAGGGACAGTTGAAGATCTTGAGAAACGTAACACGGCTATATTGGTAAACGAGAAAAACCTCCTGGTCAAAAAGGCCGGGGAGCCCGGAGTGTACCCTCTAAAGGGTATCCCCGATACAACGCTGGATAAGGGAAGGGTGGTCGGGGCAATTGGAGATGTGCGTAAAATATCGGGCTGGCTGCTACCGTTGATTCTAATATTGCCTGTATTTGCGGGGCTTATGGTCTACTATGCTATTTTTAGGGGCGCCTATCTCATAATTGTCGGCGGATTGTTGTTTATACTAGGAAGGACACTGAAAAACGGTGTCTCCTACAAAAATGCTTTCAGGATTGCTCTTCACACTATGACCCTTCCCGTGCTCATAGATACGGTATTTAGTCTGATTAACCTTCAACTGCCCCTTACTTATTGGTTTTTGGCCGTGAATTTGGTGATGGGGATTTTTGTGCTGAGAGAGGTTGGGGAAAATCCGGTCGAAGGTGTGGTTCAAGAAAAGCCGTAATCTCCACTAAATAGAAAAATAATCGGTTATTGTAGCCCCAGAACGGTTATGTTACTATTTCTGTGCTTCATTCCCCTGTAGCTCAATGGTAGAGCGTCCGACTGTACGTTGACAACCGCTGCGGATATTGTATAAATATTTTGTGACGAAGGAAACCCGAAGGTATTCGGATAGAGCGCACTATATCAGCATCGTCGTCTCCAAGAGGAGACGAAAGCTGAAAATGCTCGCGGTCGAATACTTGGGAAATAGATGCAATATTTGTGGTTACAACAGTTGCCTAGCAGCACTCGAGTTTCACCACAAAGAAGGCCAAAAGAAAGATTTTGGTCTTTCTTGCAGAGGACTGACAAGAAGCTGGGAAGCAATTAAAAAAGCGCTTGAGAAATGCTTATTAGTCTGCTCAAACTGTCACAAAGAAATCCATAGCGGAGTAGTGCAGCTTCCGTCGGTGACGACGGCTGAAAAATCGGGTGAACTCAGGGAAACCTAACTCTATCGAGTTTTCGATGGACACGGTAATCCTGAGCCAAGTTTATGTATATGCCGCGCCCGGGTACACATAAAAAGGTGCAGAGACTAGGTGATTACACCCTCGAGCGCCCGACATCTTACTGCGTATAAACACAGAAGATGATGAGATAGTCCATGCTGTTTGGAAACAAACGGATTACATGTAATCGGCAGGTTGGTGGTTCGAATCCACCCGGGGGAGCCAGTTGGCACTTAATACACCAATTAAGGTTGATAATAAATAAATTATTAAGATGGGTATAATCCTTAAAGGAAAGATTAAAGGGGAAAAAGCAACCAAAATTGTCCGATTTGGAAATGTAAAAAGTGTGGGTGTGGGAGATACAAACTATTTCATTGAAAATTTTAGAGGGATAAACGGGAGAATCGAACAATCAAGAAACGCAGGATTTCACATAGAGTCAATGTCTCTTCAATTACAACTAATTGATTTGTGGCTAAGAGAACTTATCAAAGAAAGAACTGGTGAGCAGTTTACCTTCGGAGAAAAACATCTTTTTGGAAAAATTATAGAAAAATCTAAACAATTGTTACCGCCAAAACTTTATGACAGAATTGATGCTTTCAACAAAGGCAGAATAGAAACTATTCACAATTTCATTTATGGTGGCACAAACTATGATAAAATAGAGAATATTTCTAAAAGAAATAATTCGCTACATTCCGAAATCTTCAAATTTGTTGTTAAAGAGGTGTCTCATAAATATGAGAAATAAAATATGTATCACGGAATAATTATTGACCAAGAATTTACTGACCAATTGTTTCCGAACACATTTAAAGTATTTGCCGAGAAGAAAGATGGAAGTTGGACGATTTACGGCGTAGAAATAGAGGATTCGAAGCTGGGTAAAGCTATAAACGATGTCAAGAATGCAATGAAACAGGGGAATTGGTACGCCCACTTTTATAAAGGTGGGGCGCTTTGGGTAGTCTTTAAGGATAAAACTTTTAGGGTAAAGCCTGATAAATCAACATGGGGTCCAATCATAGAGTATGGTCAGAGGTTAAAGATACCTGAGGAGCAGTTGGATTTTCAGCCTAATAGATTTCAAGACGAACAGCATTATTTCTCTGAAAAGTATTTTAAGTAATCTAATTCCTCTCTGATCTGAACTACAAGCCTAAAGTCTGAAAAAGCTTTGAAAATATGAGACAACTGCTTGGTTATTTTAGTATTACGATTCTCGAGCTAATCGCAACAACCCCGTCTTAAAGACTCCTTTTTCCACTCTCCTGTTCCTAGTCTTACTTCGTGGCTGTAACAATTTCTGATGGTAAGGAAAAGAAAAACTTAGGAACCTCCCTTTTTACATCTTTGAACCCGGTTTCTTTTACATATGATTCCGTCAAAATCGGTCTGCATCCAAACCACATGGCCGGACTTAGTTTATAGAGCGTCTCCGCAAAAACAGGTGAACTGTCCTTCTTACTGAAATTAACCAGAACAAGTTTTCCTCCATTTTTGAGAACACGATAGAATTCTTTAAGAACAACGGTAATATCTGCCAACGGAATAAGATCCAGCATGTAACTGTTGTAGAGGATGTCAAAGGTTT